>CALCPC010000736.1 GCA_937900975.1 uncultured Paracoccaceae bacterium | reverse complement strand
CCCGCAGCCTCGGTAATCCCCGTGATCCCCCCGTAGATGGAGCCAAAGCCGACGCCGAACACGCTCAGGGGCGCCACCAACCCTTTGCCCATCGACCAGGATTGCACCAGCCGCGCACGCCCCGACAGCCCAAAGCTCACACCGCCCGCCGCCAGAACCCGCCCGGCCAGCCAGGGCAGATGCCAGACCATTCCCAGCGTGATCGGCTCTACCCCTTCGATCACGGCGTTTTGGCCCGTGACCGTGAAAACGAGCGCGCGCAGAAAAAGCAGCGTGCCAACACCGCCGGCCAGCGTCGCCAGGAAGGTGCCGAACAACAGCCCCTTTTCCCGGCTTGGCGGGTCGTTTGGGTCGGGTTCGGGCAGCGGCGCTTGGGCCGGGTCAAGCTGGGTTCGAACGATGATATAGACGATAAAAAACGAGGCGAGCATAAAGCCCGGCAGAAAGCTGGCGGTAAAAAGCGCCTTGATCGAGGTTTCCGTGACCAGCCCATAGATGATCAAAACGATGGAGGGCGGGATCATCGTGCCAAGTGAGCCGCTGGCGCAAATCGTGCCGATGGCCAGGTTTTGGTTATAGCCCAGCCGCAGCATTTGCGGCAGGGCGATCAGGCCAAGCAGCACGACCTCTCCGCCGATGATCCCCGACATCGCCGCCATGATCACGGCCATGATCGAGGTGACGATGGCAATCCCGCCGCGCGTCCGGTTGAGCCAGACGTTAAGCGAGTTATACATCTCTGCCGCGATCCCCGACCGCTCCAACAGATTGGCCATGAAAATAAACAGTGGGATCGAGATCAGGACATAGTCCGTCATCAACCCGTAGACCCGCTGCGCAAGGATGTTGAGCGGGCCCGTGCCAAAGTTGCTGAACAGAAAATCAAACCCGAATTTCATCCAAAGCACGACCACCGCAAGAAAGGCAGAGGCGAGGCCCAGCGGCATGCCAATGGCCAGCAGCACAAGCAGGCCAAGCAACAGGACAAGCGAGATCGTGCCGGGATCCATCAGTCGGGCCTTCGGTATCGCGGTCTCAAAAGCGCGATTTCCTCAGCGTCCTCTATCGGCGAGTGCTCTTCCCGCCGGTTCCAGTCGGCGATCAGGCTCGAGACCGCCTGCAGGGCCACCAGAAACACGCCAAGGATCAGGATCGGCTTCATGGTGGCCGGGATCGGCGGGTCGAACGCGGTGCCGAACGTCTCCCACCGGAAAAACTTTGCATAAGCCTCGTTCCAGCCGCCCCACAGGATGGCGACCGCAAAGGCGCAGATCAGACCCGTAGAGATGACATCGCAGGTCTTTTGCAGCCAGCGCGGGAAAAGGTCGTAAAGGATGTAGATGCGGATATGCGCGCGTTCCCGCATCGCATAAAGGCCCGAGAACAGAAACACGAACCCGGCCAGCCAAAGCGACAGCTCATTGGCCCAAAGGGTTGGCGCCTCGAAGACGTAGCGCAGCACGCCCTCGTAAAACATCACCGACACCAAAAGGGCGATCAGCACCATGACGACGCGGCCGACAAAGAGGCTGAGCCGGTCGAGCCCCCAGAGCCCCGGACGCTCTAACGCCGCGGTGCGGACGGTGAAGACGCCGATCAGAAGGAGGATCGGCAAAAGCGCCAGGATCCCAAGGTCGGTCACCGAGGCGCCGGGATAGCGCGCCTTTAACGCATCCGACCCGCCGCCGAACGCGATGATATAGCGGGGCATGGTCCAGATCACGAAGGCCGCCACCGCGGTGAAGGCCAGGGGGATCACCCATTCGATCACGGTTCCGGACCGTCTCATTCAACTTTGCCCCACAAAAGCGCGCCCGTTTGGTCGGATGCCGCGGGCGGTCGTCCCGCCCGCGGCGCGTGGGTCACTCAGCCACCAGGCCAAGCTTCGTCAGGAAGGCCACATGGCTGTCGACCAGCGCCCGCGCCTCTGGCGTTTTCTCGGCCCAGCCCTGCCAAGCGGTCTGCGCGGCCTTGCGGAAAGCCGCGCGATCCTCGGCCGACCAATCGTTAAGCGTGACGCCCTGTTCCTTCAGCGCCGCTGCGGCCTCATTGTTGGCAATCTCGGTGGTCAGCGCGGTCTGGAAGGCCAGA
>CALCPC010000735.1 GCA_937900975.1 uncultured Paracoccaceae bacterium | reverse complement strand
ATCTTGAACGCGTTTTCTGATGATGACTGACTCACTTTGAACGGAAAATGCTCTACCCCACGCGGGGCATCCGGCAGGCGAGCATCGCCCGGATCACCGGGTTGCGAAGTCGGTTGAGGTCCAGTGCCTCATGCACGCCGACCGTTGCCGCGCCAGGTATCGATGTGCGCAGCATTGCGCGACTATAAAACGGCGCGTCCAACATCGGTTGGACAACGCGGGGCGTGGCGCCGGCGTCGGCCCGCGTCTCGCGCCTTATGGCCCACAGGTTCCGCGGCATGGCCGCCTTTGGCGGCGGCTCCAGCGCGCGCACTGCGCCGTCCGGCCCGAAATCGAGCGCCACGGCCAAGGCGCTGCCGTCCCGGCGGGTCGCGTCGTAAAACGACGCTGTCCCGCCGCGGTAGGGCAGCCGCGCCCAAGTCCAATAGCTGAAATCGTCCTCCAGCGCCGCGGTGCCGAAATTCGCATCGAAATATCCGTGTCCTTGCCAGCGCCAGACATCGCGGCCGAGATCGACCTCGACCCGCGCCGTCGGGGCGAAGGGGCGCCAGATATGGCTTTCGTCATGGTGAAGCGGGACCTCCACATCCGTGATCGCCGCGGGGTGGAGCCGGATTGTGCCGCGCAGACGCTGCAGATGCGGCGTCGTCATCTCGTCGATCGAAATTTCAAGCGCCGAGCCTGTCCAATGCAGCGCGGACGGTCCGACGGTAAAGCTGTCGGCGCTTTGCGTCACGTGGCGCGCGCCCCGCTCTGTCATCGCCCAGCGCCCGCCCCGCCCGTAAAGTGCGACATTGATGCAGCAGTGGTTCAGGGGCGCCTTTCGTCCCGCCCAGCGATAATACGGAGAAAAGACAGACCCGATAAAACCGATGACCGAGACCCCGCGTGTTCCGTCATCGCTGATCCCATCGACATACCACCAAGCATACCCGTTTGGCGCGATGTCGAGGTCGAAACGCGGTCGCCCACGATCGCCGCGGCCGCGTGCCGTCCGGACAGGGCCGCCATCGGCACGCCCGGCCCCGGATGCGTGCCCCCGCCCGCGAGGTACAGCCCCTTGATCCGCGTGCGCGCTGTCGGTCTGCGAAAACTGGCCATCATCCCGTGCGGGTTGGCCCCGTAAAGCGCGCCGCCCGTCGCGGGGAACATCCGGTGAAAATCCCAGGGCGTCGTCAGCGCCTCGGGCCCCGGCCGATCCAGCATCACGCCCGCGGCGCTCAGCCGCGCGAATGTCCTCGTCTCGCATCTCTGGATCTCCTCATCGGTGGGGACAACGCAGTCCCCGTCGGCGGGGGCGTTCATAATAATCTGAAAACGTTCGGGCCCCGCGGCCGGGCCTTCGGCGATGCCGCGATCTTGCGCGCAAAGATAGATGGTAGGGTCTTGGGGCACGCGGCGGATGCCGAAAAGATCGCGAAATTCCTGCGCATAATCGCCGCCGAAAAAGACGTTGTGATGGGCGAGCGGTCGGCCCCGCGCCTCTGCCGCGAAGGCCCAAACATAGGCGCTGAGGGAGCGTTGGGCCGGCGCGCGGGCGCGGGCTGCGCGCGTGACACCGGCGCCAAGGGCGCCGGAGCCAAGCGCCGCAGGGTCGCCGTTAAAGATCACACTGTCGGCCAGAAACGCCTCGCCCGTGCTTAGCGAGACGCCCCGCGCGCGGCCGTCGCCGACCAGAATCTGATCGACATCGGCGCCATAGTGAAACAACACGCCGCGATCCTTGGACAGCGTCTCCAACGCCTCGGCAAGCTTGGCCATCCCGCCCGCGACAAGCTGCACGCCCCGCGCCTCGGCCTGCCAGCTCAGCGTCAGATGCGCGGGGCTAAGGAAGGGCGAGCCGCCGATGT
>CALCPC010000734.1 GCA_937900975.1 uncultured Paracoccaceae bacterium | reverse complement strand
CGAGATCGGTTCCCACCTGGTACCACGTATGGCTGGACCAGTCGGGCGCGCCCGAATCCTGGATCATCTTCACCCATTTGGCGTGGAACTCACGCGAGCCGGCGGTGTTCATCGCCGCCGACAGTTTGGTGCCGTCGACCATCAGATCGCGCTCACCAAAGTTGGCATAGGCCGACAAGAATCCGGGGTGGATCGTCGCCCAGGAGCGGCTGCCCCGCACCCCGATGCCATAAACACCGTCAAGATCCGCCTGCGCCTTCGCGGCCACCGCGATCAGCTCATCCATATTGGTCGGCACATCCGCGCCGATCTGCGCCAGCATGTCGGCGTTGTAGCTGAGGTTGTTTTGCTCATACCCCCAAGGGACGCACCATTGTTTGGCATCGGCAGAGCCCAGCTCACCCCCCGGTTTCCCGTTCCACGCACACGACTTGCGCACGCCTTCCAGCATATCGCCCCAGTTGTAGGCCGGGTTCGTCTTGGACGGGTCGTTGATCCAGTCGTTGTGATCGACGACCCAACCCGCCGGCCCGTAGGTCCAGGCCATATAGGCGCCCAGCATGAACGCGTCGTACTCGCTCGACCGAGAGGACAGCGCGGCCGTTACCTTGTCGAAATACACATCCTCGGGGAAGACGTCATAGGCGACTTCCATCCCCGTCAGATCCTTGAAGCTCTGCAGATTGGCGATCATCGCATCCGTGTAGGGATGCTTGTTAAGCAGAAGCTTGATGCCGGTGCCCGAATGCTTTTGCCAATCGAAATCGGCGGCCAACGCCTGGGTCGCAGCCATGTTGTTCAGCGTCCCGGCCGTGGCGGCGGTGACGCCCAGCGCGCTCAACCCCTTAAGCAGGTCCCGGCGGCCCATTTGTCCGCGCTGGAACGCGGCGATCAGGTCTTTCTCTTTTTCGTACATAAGCACGTCCTCCCTAGGTTTACGTTTGGTTTTGCGTCCCCGCCCCTGTTTCCGGGGCGTTGTCGGCGAGCGACCGGGCGGTCGCCTCGTCAAGGATAAGGCCCGTCAAAAGCCCGCTGCGCAGCGCGGCCCTCAAGGCGCCGGTTTTGGTTTGCCCGCCCGCGATGGCCACGACCTCCCGCTGGCGCAAGGCGGTCAGGGGCGGGGCCATGACGCGGGCGTCATGGTCGCTTGGCAAAAGATTGCCATCGCCGTCTAGGAATTGCCCAAGGATCTCGGCCTCTGCGCCGCGGGCCTTCAGCGCACCGCGCGCGGCTTCAGCGCCCAGCGATGTGGCCGAGGCCGCGCCGGCCTCGGCATCCAAGGCGCCGATGCCGATCACCATCAGCGCCGCCTCATCGATTAACCGCATCGACATCGACAGACCGGATTGCGCCTGGAGAACCTTTTTATCCTGCGGCGAATCGGCGAAAAGCGGTACGGGCATCAGATAGGATTCCGCCCCCGTCTTCTGCGCCAGTTTGTGGATCACGTCATAGGGGTTTGCCGCATAGCTGCGCGTCAGCCCACCCATCAGCGACACAAACCGCACAGCCCCGGCCGGTGTCCGGCCCATCGCATCGACGGCGGCCGATAAAGTCCGGCCGTTGCCGATGCCAATCACAGGATAGGTGCCCGACTGCACAGCCCGCATCAGAAAATCGGCGCCCAGAGCGCTGAGCGCCCGCAAGGGCAGCGGCCCAGGCTCCGGCACATCCATCGCAACCCGGCACAGCGTCAGTCCATAGCGCTCCATCAGCGCTGTCTCTAGCTGGACACAGCCCGCATGTTCCACATCGACAAACACGCGCACCAGCCCGTCGCTTTCGGCGCGGGCAATAAAGCGATGCGCCCGGGTGTTGGAGATATGGAGCCTGCGCGCAACCTCGCTTTGCGTCAGCCCGCCGACATAGTGCAGCCAGGCCGCGCGGGCGACCATGTCGCTGTCTTCAAGCTCCGATGTGCGGCGTCCATGGGCCACGGTCGGCATTTCCCCGTCGATGCCCGCGCTTTGAACACGGTGCAAATTATTTCTTTCGTGAAATTGTTTTCAATCTGATGGCCCCTGTCAAGGAAAAGGCGCACAATTTCGCGGCATTTTGCCACCAGACAGCCGCCGCAGCCGATCTAAATCCCCGTCATGACACGGAGATCGCAGGAAATATCGCTCGCCCTCCTCTATGGCGCCCTGTGCCACGGCCTCTTTGGCTTGGCCGGGCTTTTGATGCTGTGGGGGCTTTACACCGGCATGACGGGCACGTTCGGGCGGCTGGACTGGCCGCTCGCTGGATTTGTGAACGCGCTTTTGCTGATCCAGTTCCCGCTGGGCCATTCTTGGCTGTTGTCGCCGCGGGGTCAGCGGCTTTTGGCGGCTCTCGCGCCCCCGGCGCACGGCAAAACACTGGCGACCACGACCTATGCTGCGATTGCCTCGCTTCAGCTTTTGCTTCTGTTCGGGCTTTGGACCCCGTCGCATGTGATCCTTTGGCAGGCGGATGGGGCGATGCTTTGGCTGATGACGGCGCTTTTCGCGGCAAGCTGGGCCTACCTTGCCAAAGCGTCGTTCGATGCGGGGCCAGAATTGCAAAGCGGCGCTTTGGGTTGGATGGCGCTTCTGCGCGGACGCCGGCCAGTCTTTCCCGACATGCCGGAGCGGGGCCTCTTCCGCATCACACGCCAGCCGATTTATCTCGGCTTCGCGATGACGCTTTGGACCATGCCGATCTGGACGCTGGACCAACTGACGCTCGCCATCCTCTACACCGGCTACTGCGTTTTCGGACCGCGGCTGAAGGAACGGCGCTTTCTCAAACTCTATGGCGACCGGTTCAGCGCCTATCGGGCCCGGGTTCCCTATTGGCTGCCGCGCTTGCGGAGGCGTGTCGATGCCGGGTGACAAACAGCGCAACGATCTGACGATCTATGATGCCGTCGCCGCATCCTGGTGGGATGACAGCGTGCGGTGGGTGCGAACACTAAAGAATATGGTGCCGGGGCGGCTGTCGTGGTTCGACCGCCACATCGACTGGCGCGGCAAGGCTGTGCTCGACCTCGGCTGCGCCGGCGGCTTCATGGCCGAGGCTTTGGCCGCCCGGGGGGCGGAGGTGACGGGCCTCGACCCCGCCACTGAGGCGATCGAGGCCGCCCGCGCCCATGCGACGGCAGCGGGGCTGACGATCCGCTATGACGTCGGCGTGGGTGAGGCTTTGCCTTATCCCACCGATGCCTTTGACGCGGTCGTCTGCGTCGACGTGTTGGAACATGTCGCCAGCGTCGACCGGGTTTTGGCCGAAACGGCCCGCGTGCTCCGCCCCGGTGGGCTCTTCCTCTTTGACACGATCAACCGCAACCCGCTTGCCCGTCTGGCCACAATCACAATGGCCGAGGATGTGTTGGGCCTTTTGCCCAAGGGCACGCATGATCCCGCGCTTTTTATCCGCCCGGGGGAGCTGCGTCGCGGGCTGCAACAGGCGGGGTTCGCCCCGGGGCCGATGACCGGGCTCGGCCCAAGAGGCCTGACCCGGCGGGGGGACTTTCGCTTTGGCCGGCTGCCGAGCACTGCGATCCTCTACATGGGCATCGCGCGGCTTCCAACGCTGCCATGACGCGGCCCGAGCCGCGGGGCAGCGCAAAACCCTAAACATCTCAGCCCCTGGGGAGCAGGGCGCGTTGCAGCGATGGCCGGCAAGCGGCACAGCGCTGGCACGCCGCACAGCGCCAATGTCGGCAC
Organism: uncultured Paracoccaceae bacterium; assembly: GCA_937900975.1. Classification (GTDB taxonomy): domain Bacteria; phylum Pseudomonadota; class Alphaproteobacteria; order Rhodobacterales; family Rhodobacteraceae; genus Algicella. The sequence goes on along the minus strand of CALCPC010000734.1, from coordinate 2,069 downwards.
GCCGTACAGCGCCAATGTCGGCAAGCAGCGCAACGCCAATGTCGGCAAGCCGAACACCGCCAATGTCGGAAAGCCGCACACCGCCAATGTCGGCGAGCCGCACAACGCCAGTGCCCGCAAGCCGCCCAAAACGGCAATGCTGGGCAGCCTTAGTGAACCCAAACCGGCCGATGCGATGGGCGGTCGCAACACCGCGCCGCTGCGGTTTTTTGGGCCGAGCATCGGTCGCAGCCGATCCGAAAACGCCGTTTCAGCATCCCCCAAAACAGGGATGTTGACCGCGGGATCGGATGCGATCCGGCTTAGTTCGCGGGCAAGACGCATCGCTGGCGAAAACCCCACCAACGGCAGGCGTATGAGGCGGCCGCTCTTGCGCCGGAACCAAACGCGGCGCTTGCCGGCCGCAGGGTTAGGCGCAGTTGGAGGCGTCGATGCGCGCAGTCTCCTGCTTTAACCGATCCTCGATCAAGCCGCGCAGGCGGGACACGGCGCTGTCCGCGGCACCCACCTCTGGCGCCGTGGCCAAAAGCCGCCCGGCCTCCACCTGCAAACCGTTGTCTTCGATCATGACGGCCAGGCTTGCGATGAACTGAGAGGCGTAGAGCAGCGCTTCGCCGCCATCCTCCTCCGCCGCCGTGTCGAGCAGTTGCAGCGCGTGCGCCAGGTCGTCGCGGCGCACTTTCGGCGGCAGGATGCTGCGCATGCTGCCGATCGTCGTCACGCTGGTCGCGCGGTCTTCGCGGTCGGGCAGGACCGACAAAACCACCTTCTGAAATGCGTCCAGACTGCCCACCGGCTTTGGCAGAACGGCGTCGGCACCGGCGGCCATCGCATCCTCCTGCCACTCCGCCAGATCGCCGCCGGAAAAGGCGATCAGCCCCGGGCGCGGATCCGACATCTCGGCAAGACCGGCGATCAAATCCAGCCCGGACCCATCCGGCAGGCCAAGATCCACAATCACAACGGTCGGTCGGTAAAGCGCAAGGTGCCGCTCTGCCGACATCAGGCGATCCGCCCGGCGCATCCGCGCGCCGCTGGCGACCGCCATCAAACGCAACGCCTCCGAGGCGCTGAGACTGTCCTCCACCAACGTGATCGTCACGCCCAAAAGGCATTTTCGCCGCGACCGCGACGACACCCCGATTTGTCCGAACTCTTCCAGATCCATAGCGCCCCGCCAATTTGCGTGTCTTGGCAGAGTTAACGCCGCCCAAGCTTAATGCGGGATTAAGCGCGGGGCGAAAGATGCGGCCCTTGCACTCCCCCGCGCGGGCCGCGATAACGCGACGAAGCAATTGGAAGGGCCCGAAATGATCGGACGCTTGAACCATGTCGCCATCGCGGTGCCGGATTTGGCCGCCGCGTCCGAACAGTACCGTGCGATGCTGGGGGCTGAGGTTGGCCCCCCCGAAGATGTGGTCGAACATGGCGTGACGGTCGTCTTCATCACCCTGCTCAACACGAAGATCGAGCTTTTGCACCCTTTGGGCGAGGCGTCGCCAATCGCGGCGTTTCTGGCGCGCCAGCCGGCCGGCGGGATCCATCATATCTGTTATGAGGTCGATGACATCGTGGCCGCGCGCGACCATTTGGCGGCCTCTGGCGCGCGCATCTTGGGCGATGGATCGCCCAAGATCGGGGCGCATGGCAAACCGGTCTTGTTTTTGCACCCTAAGGATTTCACCGGTACTTTGATCGAGTTGGAGGAGGCATGACCCTCACCGGCGCCATCGTCCTTTTCGCGGTGATCTGGTTTCTGGCCCTTCTCATCGCGCTGCCCCTGCGGCTGAAAACGCAGGCCGATCTTAACAGCGTCGCGCGGGGCACGCCGGCCTCAGCACCGGAAAACCCGCAAGTGCGGCGCAAGATGTTCTGGGGCACCATCGTCACCTTCGTGTTGTGGCTACCGCTGGTTCTGTTGATCGCTTCGGGGGCAATCGGGATCGAAGACTTCGAATTTTGGGGCCGGATGTAGGGGCTGCGACGCTTTGCACCCTCAAAACAATAGACCCAGGGCGGCGGCGGTCTAAGCTCTTGGTCACTCAACCGTGATGAAAGGACAGACCTAT
>CALCPC010000733.1 GCA_937900975.1 uncultured Paracoccaceae bacterium | reverse complement strand
GCCAAGGGCGGTATCGTTGCCGGAGCCGAGGACGAAGACCTCGATGTTGGCGAAGCTGTCCACCTCTCCTAGACTTGCGATCGAGACTGTGCCGGTGGACAGGTCGGTGAAGATGTCCTCTGACCGGGCGGTGTAGTAAAGCCCATCCAAGTCATGACCACCGTCGTAGACGTCGTTGCCCAGAGCGTCCCACATCTCGTCATCGCCGAAATCGCCGTAAACATAGTCCGCACCAGCGTCGCCATAGAGGTTGTCGTCGCCAAAGCCGCCGAAAAGCGTATCATTGCCGCGGCCGCCCTCTATCGTGTCGTCGCCGAACCCACCCTGCAGCGTGTCGTGCCCTTTGCCGCCGGAAAGCGTGTCGTTGCCATCCTCGCCGTAAAGCGTGTCATTGCCGTTGCGCCCGCCCAGATCGTCGTTGCCGCCGCCGCCCCAGATCGTGTTGGCCCCATGGGTGCCGAGGATGTCGTCACTGCCCGAACCGCCGCGCACATTCTCGATGCTGATCAGCGTTTCGGTCCCGCCCGCGTCCAGGTTGGTTGCGGTTTCGCCCAGAAGGTCGATCTGCCAGGCTTGTGCGGAATAGGAAAACTCCACCGTATCGACTCCGCTGCCGCCATCGATATAGTCCTGCCCCATCCCCGCGATCAGCGTGTCATCGCCGTTTTCCCCTTAGTAGACGTCTTCGCCGTCGCCGCCGACCAGAAGATCCGCGCCATTCCCGCCAAGCAGCCAGTCGTTGCCAGAGCCCCCGTAAAGCGTGTCGCGCCCGGCGAACCCGTACAGGAAATCATTGCCGCCATAGCCGTAGATCGTGTTGTTGCCGGACCCGCCGACAAGCTGTTCTGATTGCTCGGTTCCATAGATCGGCATGGTTTTCCCCCCTGGTTGTCAAATCGGCGTAATCGACGGCCTGCCGGCAGCTTCACCACGGCGAAGCCCCGTGACGCTGAGAATTCTCACGTTTTCCAGGCTCTTCCGCACGCCCGGCAAGTTCGGTAAGACTAGGCCAACCAATCCACCGGAGACCACGATACCATGCCCGAGCCTACGCTTTTCGCCGACCGTATGCTGTCGCTTGGCCTTGCCCGCGTGTCAGAGGCGGCGGCCATCGCCTCGGCCAAGCTGATCGGCTCGGGCGACGAAAAGGCCGCCGATCAGGCCGCCGTCGACGCGATGCGCAACCAGCTCAACCTTCTGGACATCAAGGGCGTCGTGGTGATCGGCGAGGGGGAGCGCGACGAAGCGCCGATGCTTTTTATCGGTGAGGAAGTGGGCACCGGCAACGGCCCCGGCGTCGACATCGCGCTCGACCCATTAGAGGGCACGACGCTGACGGCCAAGGACATGCCGAACGCCCTGGCGGTGATCGCCATGGGGCCGCGCGGGTCGATGCTGCACGCGCCGGATGTCTATATGGACAAGCTCGCCATCGGCCCGGGCTATCCCCAAGGTGTCGTCACGCTTGACATGAGCCCGCGCGACCGGGTGGAGCGTTTGGCGCTGGCCAAAGGCTGCGGCACCGCCGATATCATGGTCTGCGTGCTGGAGCGGCCGCGCCATGAGACGCTGATTGAGGAGATCCGCGGCACCGGCGCGCGCATCCGCCTGATCACCGATGGCGACGTGGCCGGCGTCATCCACTGCGCAGAGCCTGAGAAGACCGGGATCGACATGTATATGGGATCGGGCGGTGCGCCCGAGGGGGTGCTGGCCGCCGCCGCGTTGAAATGTATGGGCGGCCAGATCCAGGGCCGGCTTTTGTTTCGCAACGACGATGAGAAGGGCCGCGCCGAAAAGGCGGGGATCGCGGATCTCGACAAGATCTACCAACGCGACGACATGGTCACCCGCGACGTCATCTTCGCGGCCACCGGCGTGACCGATGGCTCGCTGGTGCGCGGCGCCCGGCGGGATGGAGAGTGGTTGGAGACGGAGACGATGCTGATGCGCTCAAAAACCGGCTCGCTTCGCCGCATCATTTATCGCCAAAACAACAACTAAGACAGACGTTCATCAGAATGGTCCGGCGCATCGGGTTCGGCGACACGCACGAGGAACGCGCGAAACCACGGGTCGGGCACAGATGGGCCGGGTGGATGTGGCGTCGACCGGCGGGCGGATCCGCGTCATCTGCCGCCACCGACACACCGGCACCAGCAGCGGCCAAAACCGCCTCGATTACCGGGGCGAACGAGGCCCGAACCCGCCCAACCCACAGGGCGCCTTCCTCCGCCGGCAGAAAGGCCCACCCCGCCACGCCGAGCGGGCCATTCAATGCCGCGCCCCGCGAGACCGACGCGGCCTTCCCCGACGCGACCAACAACGCCCCTCCGGAGGCGACCAACCACGCCCCTCCCGGGGCGATACACCACGCCCCTCCCGGGGCAGCAAACCACGCCCCTCCCGGGGCGACCCACCACGCCCCTCCCGTGGCGAAACACCACGCCCCTCCCGGGGCAGCACACCCCGCCCCTCCCGGGGCGACCCACCCCCCCCCACCCGGCGCCACCC
>CALCPC010000732.1 GCA_937900975.1 uncultured Paracoccaceae bacterium | reverse complement strand
GGACGCGGGGCTTGGCCGCTGACCCCCGTGCCTGACCGGCGCCGCGGCGCGCGGGCGGGATGACGGAGCGCAAACCCATCCAGCCGCCCGAGACGGTCGTTGAGGTCTCGGGCGTCTGGAAAATTTTCGGCGCGCAGGCCAGCGCGGCCTTCGCGGCCATCCAGGCCGAGGGGATCGGCAAGGCCGAGGTGTTGGAGCGGTTTAACGCCGTCGTCGGCGTCGCGGATGTCTCGCTCGAAATCGGCCGGGGCGAAATCTTCTGCGTTATGGGCCTTTCCGGCTCCGGCAAATCGACGCTGGTGCGCCATTTCAACAGGCTTTTAGAGCCGACAGCCGGCCAGATCTTGATCGAGGGCACGGATGTGATGGCGCTGCCGCCAAAAGCGTTGCAGACCTTCCGCAACACCAAGATCGGGATGGTGTTCCAGAACTTTGCGCTGCTTCCGCACCGCTCGGTTCTGGACAACGTGGCGATGCCGCTTGAGATCCGGCGGATCAACAAGAACGACCGCTTGGGCCGCGCGGCCCGCGTGCTCGACATCGTTGAGCTTGGCGCCTGGGGCAACAAATTCGCGCATGAGCTGTCGGGCGGTATGCAGCAGCGCGTCGGCCTTGCGCGCGCCCTGGCCGCCGATCCCGATGTGCTGTTGATGGATGAGCCCTTCAGCGCGCTCGACCCGCTGATCCGGCGCCAACTTCAGGACGAATTTATCAAGCTGAGCCGGGTTTTGAAAAAGACCACCGTCTTTATAACCCACGACCTTGACGAGGCCGTGCGCGTCGGCCACCGGATCGCGATCATGCGCGATGGGCGTATCGTGCAGATCGGCACGGCGGAGGACATCGTGATGAACCCCGCCGATGATTACGTCGCCGATTTTGTCGCCGGTATTTCTCGGCTGAAGGTGGTCCGGGCCCGCGCCGTGATGCGCCCGCTGGACGAATACCGCGCCACGGCCGGAGAGCCGGGCGCCGATGCCCCCCGGGTGCAAGGCGCCGAGGCTTTGAGCACGCTTATCCACCGCGCGATCGACACCGCTGCGCCGATCCTGGTGGAGGAGGCCGGGGCGGTGATCGGCGTCGTCACCCGCGCCGACATCCTGCGCACTGTGATCGAAGGGACCGAAGTGTCATGACCGATGTTCTCGACAACCCGTTGAATGTCGACAGTCCCGCGCGGGCCGCAGCCCTTGCCGAAGAGCGGCAGGAAAAGGTGGCGGCGTTTGTGCGCACCAACCCCGCCTATTATCTGGCGGCCTTTGACAAGATCCGCTCTCGCGCGCATTTCACGCCGACCTTCAACGCGGCGGCCGGGCTGTTGGGCACGGTTTGGTTCGGGGCACGCGGGCTTTGGAATTGGGCCGTGGCGTTCCTGATCGTGGAGACTTTTGCCTTTGTGCAAATGGCGCGCGGGCTTTTCGGGGATCTCGGCGCCGAGGCGCGGGCGCGCATCGCCTCCATCGAGGGCACGTTGGAGCTGCGTCGCCAGCAATTGGCCGCGGCGGTGGAGGCGGGGTCGGACAGGGTCGACGCGCTTCGCCGTGCGGTGACGGGGATCGAAACCAACATCGCGGGGTTCCAGGCCGAGGCCGCGGCGGCGGAAGCCGGGGCGCTGCCGATCGCGCTGACCGGGCTTGGCGTGCTGTTGATGGCAAAGCTTGTGCAAGCGGTGGTGGCCAACACGGTCTTGGAGGCGCGCTATTCCGATTGGCTGTCGGACGCAACGATCCCGTCCGGCATGGCAGAGCGCCACATCGTCTTGTCCGCCATTTTCATGGCGATCATCGTGATCTCTTCGATGCTGCATTACAGCTTTCCGGGCGGGTTTCCGGCGCTGGCCAGTTTTCCGACCGATCCCGGCATCCGGCTGACCGGCATCGCCTGGGTGGAGGGCTTTTTCGCCTTCGCGGTCACCAATGGCGAGGCGCTGTTCGATCTGATCACCGCGGGCATTCGGCTTTTGCTCGACGCGCTTGAGCTGATCTTTGTCTCCACGCCCTGGATGGTGATCGCCAGCTTCATCGTGCTGCTGACCTGGCTGTCGGCCGGCGTGCGGACCGCGATCTGGTCGGGCGGGTTTCTGGCTTATATGGGCCTGTTCGGCTTTTGGGAGAAGGCGATGACGACACTCGCGCTCCTTGGTACGGCGGCCTGTCTTTCGATTGTGATCGGCATCCCGCTTGGCATGTTTTGCGCCCGGCGCAAACGGCTTTATGCGGTGATCCAGCCGATCATGGATTTCATGCAGACCATGCCAGCCTTTGTTTTCATGATCCCGGTGATCGCCTTTTTTGGCACCGGCAAACCGGCGGCTGTCGTGACGACAATGATCTTCGGTGGCACGCCGGTCGTGCGGCTGACCGTCCTCGGCCTGCGCGGTGTGCCGGAAAGCGTGCGCGAGGCCGCGATCTCCTTCGGGGCGAGCAAATGGTATCTGCTGACGCGGGTGGATCTGCCTTTGGCCAGCCCTTCGATCCGTGCGGGCATCAATCAGACCATCATGCTGTCGTTGGCGATGGTCGTGGTGGCGTCGCTGATCGGCGCAAAGGGCCTGGGAGAGGATGTGCTGGAGGCGCTGCAATACGCCAATGTCGGACAAGGCATCCTGGCGGGGTTCGCGATCCTGTTTTGCGCCATGATCTTGGACCGGATCGTGCAGGGCGCGCGGGACTGATCGGCGGGGCGGCGGCGCGCGGTCGCTAAAGCCGTTCGGGAAAGCCCGGGGCGCGAAGATCGGTGGCGCAGTGATCCTCTAGCAGGCGGACAATGGCGGTGGATTGCGCGTCGCCGCCATAGGCGGCGTGCCCTTCCTCAAAAAGGCGTTTGACCGTATCGGCCAGCGCCAGCGGCACGCCGAAGGCGGTGCCGAAACCCGTGGCAAAGCCGAGGTCCTTAAGGGCAAGATCCATCGTGAAGGCGACGTCATAGCTGCCGTTCAGGATCAACTGCCCCTCGGTCTCATGCACAAAGGAACTGCCCGAGGAGGCCGCGATGGCCGCCCAAGCCTGGCCAAGGTCTAGCCCGCCGCGCTTGGCCAGCATCAGCGCCTCACCATCCGCGACGAGATGGATGAAGGCCAGCATGTTGGTGATCACCTTCATAAGCGCGGCGCTGCCAAGCGGGCCCATATGGAAGATCTGCCCGCCCATCGCGTGAAGCGCAGGGCTGTGGCGCTGAAATAGCGCCGCTTCGCCGCCCACCAGCACCGTGATCTCGCCCGTGCGCGCCAGATGCACGCCGCCGGTCACCGGGCATTCGAGGCAGCCGACCCCAACAGCGGCGGCGCGGGCGGCCAGCGCCTGGATATCCGCCTGGCCAAGCGTCGACATCTCGATCCAATCCGCGCCGGGGCGCATGGCGGGAAGGATCTCGGACAGCACAGCGCGGGAGGCGGCGGGCGAGGGGAGGCAGGTGATGACAGCATCGACCGACGCGGCCAGCGCCCCGGGCGAGGGCGCGACCGCTCCGCCAAGCGCTGTGGCCCGGTCCGCATCGTGATCATAGAGCGTGACGTCAAAGCCCGCACCGATCAGCGCCGCCGCCAGCGCGCCGCCAAGATTGCCAAGCCCGATAAAGCCGTAGCGCAGCGCCATCTTAGAAGCGGATCGTAAACCGGTCGCGGATCTCACGCTCCGCTGCGGGCGGCAGGAGGTTGGGCGCCGCAGCCAGGATCGCCTCTTTGCGCGCAACCGCTTGGGATAGGAGTGCGGGGCGCCCGGCCTCTTCCCACTCCTTTGGGCTCATCCGGTTGCCGAGCGCTGGATAGACATATTCGGTTTGCATCAATTGCAGCGTTTGGTCGGTGCCGAGATAGTGGCCGGGCCCGTCGAGGCAGACGGATTTCATCGCATCGATCGAAACGCTGTCTTCGGTCACGTCGATCCCGCGCACGCAGCGCAGCACTTGGCCGACGATATCGTCGCCGAGGACCAGGCTCTCATGGCACCAACCAAGGAGAGAGGCGTGCATGCCCGCCGTTTCGTAGATCATGTTCAGCCCCGAAAGACCGGCCAGCGTGTTGGTGATCCCCTGTTCCCACCCCGCCTGCATGTCCGGCACTTTGCTGTCCGAGATGCCGCCCGCAGCACCGCCTGGCAGGCCGTAGAATTTGTGCATCTGCGCGCAGCCGGCGCTTAGCAGTGCCTGCTCGGCCGAGCCGCCAGACATGGCGCCGGTGCGCAGATCCGAGACGAAGGGCCAAGTGCCGAAGATCGCGGGATGGCCGGGGGCGATGCTGTTGACATAGACAACGCCCGCCAAACACTCCGCCACCGCCTGCACAATGGACAGCGCGATCGGCGCAGGCGCGGTCGCGCCAGCCTGCCCGGCAGAAAGGAGAAGGACAGGAAGGCCGGCGGCGATGCAACGCTCCATCGTCACGCAGCTTTCTTCGGCGTATTTCATCGGCGGGACGACGAAACAATTGGTGGTCGACATGAAGGGCCGGGCGCGCCAGGCGGCCTCCCCCCCCGCGATAAGGTGCAGAAGTTCGACGCAGGGGGCGACGTTTTCGGGTTCGGCAAAGGAGGTGCCGATATGTTTGGTGGTGCCGGCGGCGGAGGCGACAAGCGTGTTGACGTCAAGCTCTAGGTTATCGGCGACGTCGCGGCAGACCATGACGCGCTGAAAAAAATGGATGTTGTCGAGGTTATCGACCAGGCGTGCGGCGTCGTAGAGATCTTGGGTCACGGACTCGCGGTAATCGCCCGTGACAGCAACGACGCCGTTGACCGCGGCCCCGGCACCGCCGCTGGAAACCGTTCGTGAG
>CALCPC010000731.1 GCA_937900975.1 uncultured Paracoccaceae bacterium | reverse complement strand
GTCCGTCGAAGAGATCTTCATTTTTTTCCTTGGCGTGCCTATACTGAGTTTGGGGGAGTTTTTGGGTTTTCTGGTGATCCAAAACAAGGATGCCCGCACCTATACCGAGGATGAGAGCCACGGGTTGGAGATCGTCGCGATGGTGATCGCCGAAATGGCCGAATTCGGCGCCTTTTCCGGCGCCGGCGACACCGCTGTCGCCCGGCCCCACGCGCAACCCTTTTTCGTGCGCGGGCTGATCGGGCAGGAGGGTGTGGCCGAGGGTCGGGTTCTTCGCCACGACCCCCAAGTCGTGATCAAAAACCCCGTCGCCGACGATATCGGGGCAGAGCGCGCGCGCCTAGAGGAGGCGCTGAAAGCGCTGCGCGCCGAGATCGATGCGCTTCTGGGCGCGGACTACTTAAGCGACGGCGGCGAGCATCGCGACGTCCTGAACGCTTGGCGGATGTTTGCCCATGACAAGGGCTGGGTGCGGCGGATGGAGGCGAGCATCGATGCGGGTCTTGCCGCCGAAGTCGCCGTTGAGCGGGAGCAAACCGAGACGCGCGCGCGGATGGCGCGGGTGGCCGATCCCTATCTGCGCGACCGGCTGCACGATCTCGACGATCTCTCCAACCGGCTGATGCGCCGGCTGACGGGCCAGCAGGGCACCGGCGATGGGCCGGTGCCGGAAGGCTCGGTGCTGGTTGCGCGCAATATCGGTCCGGGTGAGTTGTTGGATTATGGCCGTGCCCTGTCGGGTGTGGTGCTGGAGGAAGGCTCGGTCGGCAGCCATGCCGCCATCGTCGCCCGGGCGCTGGCCATCCCGCTTGTGATCCAGGCCGACCGGATCGTGCGGGAGGCCGTCGATGGCGACCGGATCCTGGTCGATGGCGACAAGGGCATCGTTCACCTGCGCCCCGAAGACAGCGTTGCCAGCGCGTTCCGCGGCCGGGTTGAAATGGCCGCCGCCGCGCAAGAGACCTATGCCGCGCTGCGCGATCAGCCTGCGATCTCAAAGGACGGAGTGCGGGTCGAGTTGCTGATGAACGCGGGGCTGATCGCGGATTTACCCAGCCTGCGGCCCTCGGGCGCCGAAGGTGTTGGGCTGTTTCGCACAGAGCTGCAATTCCTGGTCCGCCGCAATGTCCCAAAGCGCACCGAACTTGCCGCGACCTACGCAAGGATCCTGGATGCCGCCGGCGACAAACCGGTCAACTTCCGCACGCTGGATATCGGATCCGACAAGGTGCTGCCTTACATGAAGCGCGACGCAGAGCCGAACCCCGCGCTTGGCTGGCGGGCGATCCGGGTCGGGTTGGACCGCACCGGCATCATGCAGATGCAATTGCAGGCGCTGTTCCGCGCCGCCGCCGGGCGACCCTTGCGCATCATGTTTCCCTTTGTCGCCCAGTTCAATGAGTTCCGCGCCGCCCGCGACTGCGTTCTGGCGATCCGCGACCGCGAGGCGAAGTTCGGTCGCCCGGTCTCGGACAGTCTTAAGATCGGCGCGATGCTTGAGACGCCAAGCCTCGCCTTCGCACCCAACCAATTCTACAAGATGGCCGATTTCATCTCGATCGGCGGCAACGACCTCAAGCAATTCTTCTTCGCCGCCGACCGCGAGAATGAGCGCGTGCGCCGGCGATACGACACGCTGAATGTCAGCTTTCTGACCTTCATCGAGCAGATCACAGCACGTTGCGACGCGCTTGGCACGCCGGTCAGCTTTTGCGGCGAGGATGCCGGGCGGCCGGTGGAGGCGCTGGCCTTCGCGGCCATGGGGCTGCGCACGTTTTCGCTGCGACCGGGCTCAATCGGACCGGTCAAACGGCTGGTTTTGGCGATGGATTTCGGCGCTGCAAAGGACGTGATCGACCAGATCCGCCGCTCTGGCGTGCAATCGGTCAGGGAACCGTTGATGGATTGGTTAAAGGCGGAAAACGCCCCGCTGCCCTGACGCCCGTGGTGCGGACGTTGGGCGCGGCCCGCGCGTCACCGCCGGTCGTGCTCAACCGTTGTCCAGGGCCGCGCTTTGCCGTTGAGCCCGTCCAACGCCCCGGGCCGCAGCGCCCGCGCCAAAACCCGCGCAGCGTTCGTCGGCGGCGGGAAGACGACATTCGGCAGGACGGAAAACCCAAAACGCCGGTAATACGGCGCGTCGCCCACCAAAACCACGCGCTGCCACCCCGCGGCGCGGGCGGCCGCCAGGCTGTCCTCGATCAAAAGCGCGCCCAACCCCTCACCCTGGCGCGTGGCATGGACCGCGACGGGCCCCAGCAGCAGGCACGCCGCGTCGCCGATCCAGATCGGCCAATAGCGTATGGCACCGCCCAGCACACCGCCCTCATCCCGCGCCAGCCGCGAAAGACCGGCAACCGGCGCAACCCCATCGCGCAACCGGTAAGAGCTGAGCGCCGTACGACCCGGGGCAAAGGCGTGGTCGAAAAGATACTCAACCTCAAAAAAATCGTCGGGGGTTTCGGGGGTGAGCGTGAACATGGGCAGGACAGACGCAAGGGACAGATAAGGGCTGGGGCGCCGGCATGGCGCGGTGAGAGCGTGTCCCGTCGGGCATGGCCAAACAGGGTTCGCCCTATCGCCCCTGTCGTCGCCCGAACTCTGCCCGCATCGCTGTTGCCCCCGAACCGCTCGACAGCGCCGGTAGCACGGCGCTAGATGCACGGGAAGACTGAAAAGGACCCTGCGCCATGTTCTACCGCCCCGGCCTTGCTCCCCATGGCCTGCCCCACAACCCGTTCAAGGCCATGGTCGCCCCCCGCCCAATCGGCTGGATCTCGGCCGTTGATGCGGCGGGGCGCGTGAACTTGGCGCCCTATAGCTTTTTTAACGCGCTGGCCGATGCGCCGCCGATGGTGATGTTCTCCAACACCGGGG
>CALCPC010000730.1 GCA_937900975.1 uncultured Paracoccaceae bacterium | reverse complement strand
TCGGGGGTGACCGCCGCATCCCATGCGGCATCCAGCGTTTTGAGATAGCCGATGACGGTGTCGATTTCCCCCCGGGAGGTCGGCATGCCGTGCCCGACCAAAAGCGTATCGAAGGCCGGATCGTCGCGCAGGCTTTCCAGCGTGGCAATCCAGTTTTTGCGATCCACCCCCGGTGCGGTGTAGACACCGTTGTAGACGAGATCCTGCACGATTGCGACGCGCTGCTCTGGCAACACAGCGACGATGGTTTTGGGGGCCTCGGCGTTGTCATAGGCGCGAAACTCGACGCTGACGCCGCCGATCTCGGTCATCCCAAGCGCCAGGTTGCTGCCATTCAGCAGCGCTGTCGGTTCGGGGAAATCGCCGCCGGTCGCTTCGGCGCGCAGGCCCTCCCGGATCTCGGGCAGGGTTTTGAAGCCAACGCCCTCAAACGCCGCGACGCCGCCCCAATGGTCGGGGTGCTCGTGGCTGACATAGGCGGTGTGCACGGGTTTGCCTGTCGCCGCGATCAGCGCCTGAACCTCGGCCGCGGTGGGGGGGAGCATCGTTGCATCGACCAGCAAAAGCTGATCCCCCATCTCCACGACATGGGCGGTCACGTTGACCGCTTGGGGCGGCGAGACATAGGTGTGAAACGTCACCCCGCCCTTGGCGAAGGAAAAAACGGTGCCTGGCGACATCTCGCCCTGGGCCAGCGCGGGCTGTGCGGCGAAGCTGGTGCGCAAAAGCGCCAGCGCACCAGCGCCGAGCGCGGCCCCTTGCAACAAATCGCGGCGGTTCAGTGAGGCAGTCATTGGATATCCTTTCGAACATTGGAAGAAGGCGCGCCGGGCCAGAAGAGCCCGGCAGAGCGGGGGGGGCGGTCAACGGCCGTGATCGGCCTGACCGGTCGCGAAACTGCCGTCGAACCCGTGCCAAAGCACGGCTTGCCCGTCGCGCAGCTTTGCGGTCAGGGCAAAGGGGACGGGACCAGTTTTCCGACCAAAACCCGTCGAGGCGCCCGCCACGGCGCCAAACACGGCCACGGTTTCGCCGGGGGCGACCGCGTCGCTGTATTCCCAAAGCGTGGTTTGCGGGTTGGCCAGAAGCGCGTGGATGGCAGTCCCCGCGTCTGCGTCCGCAAACGCGGGGACGGTGTCAAAGCGGACCCCGCCGCCAGCGTCGACGTTCTTTGCGGCGCCCTGCGCGGCCGGCATCGCGGCAAGTGCGCCTGCGATAGACATGCTGACAAGGGTTTTGCGGTGCATCGTTAACGTCTCCCCAAAGCGGCCGCGTTGGATTGGGATGCGGGCGCGAAGCGATGGTGAGAAGTTAAGGATTGCCAGAGAGCACGAGAATGCAGCAAAACCAGACCAAACAATTCGGCTGGCAGGAACAATGATCGATAAGCTGCGCAGCATCGCAATCTTCGCGACTGTCGTCGATCAGGGCACATTCCGGGCGGCGGCGGGGCATCTTGGGCTGGCACCCTCGCGGATCAGCGAAACCGTGTCGGAGCTTGAGCGCGATCTCGGGGTGACGCTGCTCTACCGCTCTACCCGGCATTTGTCGCTGACCGATGATGGCCGGGTGCTGTATTTGAAAGCCCAGAACATGTTGGAGGCGGTGCAACACGGGCTTGATGCGATCAACGCCTCAACGGAAGCGCCTGTGGGGTCGCTGCGCGTCACGCTGCCGGCTTTTTGCAGCCAGACCGGGTTGATGGACGCGGTTGCCGCTTATGCGCAGGCGCATCCCCGGGTGCGCCTTTTTTTGGAGTTCACCGACAGCCCGCGGGACCTGATCAAAGAGGGGTTCGATGTGGGCATCCGCGCCGGCTGGCTGAAGGACAGTGGCCTGCACACGCGCAACATCGGTTATGCCGACCGGCTTTTGGTGGCGAGCCCCGGATACATTGCCGGCCGTGCCGCGCCAAAGCGCGCCGAGGATTTGCAGGATTGGGACTGGATCCGGTTTGCCATGCGCCCCGACCAGACAGATCTGACATCGGGCGACGGCGAAACCGTTTCGGTTGCCGGACGCTCGACGCTGACCGTCACCTCGGCGGATGCGCTCTATGAGTTTGCGGCGCGGGGGCTTGGCGTGACCGCGATCCCCGAGAATCTGGCCTGTCGCGGGTTTGAGCGGGGCGATCTTCAGCATGTGCTGCCAGACTGGTCGCTGCGGCCTTTGGGCCTGCATGCCGTGTGGCCGGATGTATCGCGGCGCGAGAACTTGACGCTGCGATTTGTGCGGTTTCTGGCCGAGGCCGCGGCAAAGGGGGACGGCTGAGCCTTGCAACCCGGGCGGGCCGCGTCCATATCCGAGTAATACAGTCGGAAATAAGGGGTCGCGCACTGCCATGGATATGCTCACCAAACTTGGGACCAGCCTGCGAAAGGCTGTCGCGCGGCCCGGCCCGCGCATCTTGACCGTCAAGGCCGCGTGGTCGCTGACCCCAAACATGATCCGCGTGACCTTCGCCGGGCCAGAGCTTTCGGACATCCCCGAGGACCGGGCGGGCGGCAACTGCAAACTGTCGCTGCCAGACCCCGGTGAAAGCCGCGAAGCGTTTCTGCGCCGCCTGCAGGAGGGTCCGTCCCCGGCGCGGCGCACCTACACCGTCCGTCATATCCGCGCCAGCGCCGGCGAGATGGACATCGACTTTGTGGACCATGGCGACACAGGGCCGGCGTCACGCTGGGCAAGCCAGGCAAAACCGGGTGATTTTCTGGGTTTTCAGGGGCCGAGCCCGGCCAAAGTCGCCCATTTCGAGGCCGACTGGTACCTTGTGGCCGCCGACCCGTCGGCGCTGCCCGTCGCCGCCGCGGCGTTGGAGGCGATGCCGAGGGACGCCAAAGGCATCGCCGTTTTTGAGATCACCGCCGCCGAGGACCGGCAGGAAATCGACGCACCGCCTGGGATCGCGTTTCACTGGCTGGTTCATCCCGATCCCGCGACACCATCGACACAGCAGGCGGACCTGATCCGAAGCCTCGACTGGCCAGAGGGCCGGGTGCAGACCTGCATCGCGGGCGAATCCGGCGTAATCCGGGATCTGCGCGCCTTTCTCCACCAAGAAAAAGCGATCCCGCGGTCGGACACCTATATCTCGGGCTACTGGAAAATCGGCTTGGTCGAAGATGAGCACCAGAAGGTCAAGCGCAGCGAAGCCTAGGCGCAGGGGCCTAGGCGTGGCGGCCTCGGCGCGGGCGGCAAACCCCGGGTTCTTGGCCCGGGCGCCGGCCCTGCGAAGGGCCCGACGGCCGCCTGCCAACGCCGGTGAGAGGGCCATATCCCACGGCCCAAAACCCCAAGAGCGGGCGCGACGCCGCCCCTTGACCCCTGACATTCTGTGAACATAGTGCGACCGATGGGCCGGGACGCCGCGTCAGAGTATCAGACAAGACCGCTGGATGCGGAGACCTGGGACGACTTCGCCGGCCTGGTGGATGAGAACGGCGGCGTCTGGGGCGGATGCTGGTGTCTTTGGTACCACGGAAAGGCCGAAGCTGAAGCACCGCTCAAAGACCGCCGCGCGCTCAAAGAAGCCCGGGTGAAGGCGGGACAGGCCCACGCCATGCTGGTCTATCGCGATGGCACATGCGTTGGCTGGTGTCAGTTTGGCAAACCGGCAGAGCTGCCGCGTCTTCACAACGCTCGCGCTTATGAAAAGACCCTGACCAACCTGCCGGATTGGCGGATCACTTGCTTTTTTTCTGGAAAGGGGCACCGGGGCAGTGGCGTAGCCTCTGCGGCGCTTTCGGCGGCGGTTCAACACATCAAGGCCAAGGGCGGGGGCCGCGTTGAGGGCTATCCCGAAGACATCGCGGGGCGCAAGGCGACGCCGGCCTTTCTGTTTAACGGCGCGCTTCACATGTTCGAGCGTCTGGGATTTCAGCGCTCCCGCAAGATCGGTAAGCACAAATGGGTCGTGACACTAGACCTGTGAGGGTTGGTTAAAACAGGCCCTCGCGACGCGCTTTTTCGAGCCTGCGGATGCTTGTCTCGGGCGCGTCGCGCGACCGGCACGCCGGGGCAAAGCGGACCCATACTGGATGGCGGTACCGCGTCTCAAGATTGGCAAAGCGCGGGCGAAAAGCGCTTTTTCCGCTGTTTGGCGGCGCGGCCTGCGTAAGACATGCGCGCCCCTCACCGGTTTTTGCACCGCTCCAATCGCGCCGGCCGGTCGGGGCGCAAACCGGCGAGGGGCAGGGTGGGGCCGTTTTCGATCCCTCCGGCTGTGAGACCCGCCCAAGAAGGCAGTCATCCCGCCGCCGCTGGGGGACAGATCAGGCGGCCAAGGCGATGGTCAAACGCGCGGATCTGCCGGATGGCGGCATGGCCAGCCGATCCGCCAGCAGGCAAAACCGCTCATCCCCGCCGGCGCCGAGACCAACCGGGCCCTCGGCGCGCTGTTGCCCGATATAGGCCGGGCGGGCGCCGCCAAACCAGAACCGGATATCTGCTGATGGTATCCGCCCCTTCCCGCGGGGAAATATCCTGGACGGTGGCGCATCGTGTGATTTTCCAAACGCTTCAAAATGGCCACCACTATCGCCGGGTCCGCAGCGCGCCGATCCATGGTTTGCGACCCGCGCAGCGCTCTGCTAGAACTGCGATCAAGCGCGCTTCGATCCAGACAATCCGATAAAGCCGTTCGAAACTTTTGCGCCCTTGGCCAAGGCGCCTGTTCGGGCGCAAAGCCCCCGATCCCGCTGCGATCCGCGAAGCTGAAATCACAAACGTGCCCCAGCGCCCCCACGCGGTTCAATCCAGGACCGGATGTGCGCCACATTCTGAGCGGATCGGCGCCGCGCTCTCGACCCAACCGCGGGCGCGCGTGAGGTGCGCCGCTGCCTGTCCATCGCGTAATCAAACCTGAACCCGTACCGCGACCTGAAGTCTGGTGCCCAGAAGAGGCACTGAACTTCT
>CALCPC010000729.1 GCA_937900975.1 uncultured Paracoccaceae bacterium | reverse complement strand
GTTTTCGGCGCGGATCTCGCGACGGTCTTCGCGGACAGTCGAAAGGCTGCCGTCTTGGGCGAAAGTCGGCGCTGCAACGGCGGAAAGCATCAGCGCGGCGATCAAGGTCTTGGTCATGCTCGGTCTCCCAGAGGGGTTGATGTTGACGCAAGTTTAACGTTGATGTCCGCCAAACCGGTCCTTTTTTGTGTTGACATATTCCTACAGAATATTTGCGAGGTGTGAGGCATGGAGGGAATCGACGTCACCCAGCGGATCTTGGCGCTGACGGCGGGGGAAGAGGATGTCATCGCCAAGATGGCCACGGTGGCGTGCGAGCTTTTCCACAGCGACCCACGGGCGGATTGGGTCGGGTTTTACCGGGTTGTGGCGCCCGGACTTTTGAAGATTGGGCCCTACCAGGGTGGGCACGGGTGTCTGACGATCCCGTTCGAGCGGGGGGGCTGCGGGGCGGCGGCGCGGGAGGCGCGCACGCAAATCGTTCGGGATGTCGCGGCTTTCCCCGGCCATATCGCCTGTTCGGCGACAACCCAGTCGGAGATTGTTTTGCCGGTATGGTCGCCTGATGGGACGCTGATCGGGGTGCTTGACATCGACAGCGACCGGCCGGCTGCGTTTACGCGCGCGGACGCGGCCTGGTTGGAGCCGATGCTGGCCCGCGTTTTCGGCTCAGGCACGGGCGACTAGCGGATTTTCGTACAAACCGAAACAGTCGTTCTTAGAAAACCCGTTTGAAGCTGCGCTCTTGCCGGTTCTGCAGCCGTGTATTCTGGTTTCGCGCCGCGACCATCGCACTGGGCGCTGCGCAAGGTGCCGGTTCGGGCAAGCCCGAACCCGCGCGCATCCGCGCGCGGACGGCGCGGTACGCGCCGTCGGCACCGGTCCCGCGCCAAGCCGGATGTCGGCACCAGGCGGTCCGTCACCGGTCACGGCCCTTCAAAACGCGGGGCTGCGGCCAAAAGCGCACGGGTATAGGCGTGCTGCGGTCGGGTTAGCACCTCCGCGGTCGGCCCCTCTTCCACGATCCGTCCCGCCGACATCACCATAACCCGGCTTGTCACGCTGCGAACGACATGGAGGGCGTGGCTGATAAAAAGCAGCGCCAGCCCATGTTCGCGGGCGAGCGCGTCGATCAAGCCCAGGATGTGTCCCCGGACCGAGACGTCGAGCGCCGACACCGCCTCGTCGAGCAAAAGCGCCGCGGGACGGAGGATCAAAGCGCGGGCGCGCGCTATCCGCTGGCGCTGCCCGCCTGAGAATTCATGGATGTACCGGTCCGCGTCCCCGGCCCGCAGCCCCACAGCCTCAAGCGCCGTCGCCACGGCCCGGGCGCGGGCCGGGCCTTTTGGCGGCGCGGGGTGCAGATGAAAGGGCTCCGCGATCAGGCGCGCGACTTTGTGGCGGGGGTTGAAGGAGCCGGAGGGGTCCTGGAACACCACTTGGATCTTGGCCCGCAGCGCCCGCGGCATCGCGCCCGAAGCCGGCACCGGCGTCCCATCGATGCAAAGCGTTCCCCCCTGCCGCGGCTCAAGGCCCAGAAGTGCGCGCGTCAGCGTCGATTTGCCCGACCCCGAGGCGCCGACAAGGCCAAGCCTTTCTCCCTTCCCCAGCGTGAAACTGACCCCGTCGACCGCGACCAAAGGCGGCGGACGGTCGAAAAGATGCCGCCGCCGTCCGGGATAGGTGCGCCGCAGCCGCTCCACCGCGATCAGCGCATCCCCCGTCGGCGCCGCTTTCATCGCGGCCCCAGGCCGCGCCGCGTCCAGCAACGCTTGGGTATAGCTGTGCTGTGGCGCGCGCAGCACGCGCGAAACCGGCCCCGTCTCGACAATCCGCCCCGCCTGCATCACCGCCACCCGGTCCGCCATGGTCGACGTCACCGCCAGATCGTGCGTGATAAAAAGAACCGACAGCCCGTCCTCGGCCACCAAGCGACGGATCAGGTCCAGGATCTCAGCCTCGGTTGAGACATCCAGCGCTGTCGTCGGCTCATCGGCGATCAAAAGATCGGGGCGACAGGCGATGGCGATGGCGATCCCGACGCGCTGGCGCTGGCCGCCGGACAGCTGGTGGGGGTAAAGCGTCAGGGGGAAATCCCCGGCTGGCAGGCCGACGCGGGCAAGGACGGCAGCCGCCTCGGCCCGGGCCGCGCGCGTGGTCTGACCACGGTGCAGGCGCAGCGTTTCGGCGACCTGCCGGCCAATGGATTGCAGCGGGTTCAGCGCCGTCATCGGCTCTTGAAAAATCATGCCGACCCGGTTGCCCCGGACCCGGCACATCGCCCGCTCAGACTGCGCATGGAGCGCCTGGTTTTGAAGCGTCACCCGCCCGGTTTGCGCGAAGCCTTCGGGCAGCAGCCTCAAAAGGGCCAGCGCCGTCATCGATTTCCCTGAGCCGCTTTCCCCGATCAGGCCCAGGATCTCGCCCGGGGCAATCGTGAAATCGATACCGGTCAGCACGGGCCGGCCCGCCAGCGACACCGAAAGATCGCGCACCGCAAGCATCAGCGCCGCGGCCTTAGCTGTGGATCCAGCCGGTCGCGAAGCCCATCGCCCATGACGTTCAGCCCAAGGACGGTCAGCACGATGGCAAGCCCCGGGAAAAGCGCCAGATGCGGGGCGATGGCGATCATGGTTTGGCTTTCGGCCAGCATCCGCCCCCAGGAGGGCGTCGGCGGTTGCGCGCCAAGCCCGACATAAGAAAGACCCGCCTCGGCCAGGATCCCAAGACTGAATTGAATGGTCCCTTGCACGATCAGAAGGTTCGCGAGATTGGGCAGAATATGCTCGACCGAGATGCGGAAAGCGCCCTTGCCCGCGACGCGCGCGGCCATCACAAACTCTCGCTGCCAGAGGCTAAGCGCCGCGCCGCGTGTCAGCCGCGCAAAGACCGGAACGTTGAAAATGCCGATGGCCAAAATGGCGTTAAAGGCAGAGGGGCCGAAAACCGCCGTGATCAAGATCGCGATCAGAAGTGCTGGAAAAGCAAAGACAAGATCGGCGGAGCGCATCACAACCTCGTCCACCAGCCCGCCGGCGCGCGCCGCCGCCAGAAGGCCAAGCGGGACGCCAAGCCCCAGCCCGATGCCCACTGCGACCAGCGCGACGGCAAGCGACACCCGCGCGCCCACCATGATCATGGACAGAATGTCGCGCCCAAAATGATCGGTGCCCAGCCAATGCGACAGCCCGGGCCGCTGCAAACGCTCTGGGATCTCCAGCGCCGTCACGTCGTAAGGCGTCCAGATCAGCGACAGAAGCGCCGCCGCCGCAAAGACGACGATCAGCGCACCGCCAAGAAGCAGCTTCCCCATCAGGAGCGGCGCAGCCGCGGGTCGACGGCTGCATAGGCGATGTCGACAAGGAACGTGACCAAAATGACCGAAAACACCAGCAGCATCACAACGCTTTCGACAACGATCAAGTCGCGCTGTGCGATGGCCTGAAAGATCAGCCGCCCGAGGCCGGGAAGAAAAAAGACGTTCTCAATGATGATCCCGCCGGCCAGGAGAAACGAAAACTGAAGACCGAGGATCGTCAGAACCGGGATCAAAGCGTTGCGAAACGCATGGCGCCACAGCACCTGGCCCCGCGTCAACCCTTTGGCACGGGCGGTGCGGATATAGCCCTCCCCCAATGTGTCGATCAGCGCCGACCGCATGACCCGGGCCAAGATGCTGGCTTGGGGCAGCGCGAGCGCGATGGCGGGCAGGGTCAGCGCCTTCAGCCCCGGCAAAAGCCCCCCATCCCACCCGGGAAAACCGCCCGCGGAGAACCAGCGCAAATGGATGGCGAAGATCGTCACAAGGATCATCGCGAACCAGAAATTCGGCACCGCGACGCCCAGTTGCGTGGCGCCCATGCTGCCAAGATCGGGGGCCCGCCCGCGCGTCGCCGCGGCCCAAAGCCCGACCGGCACCGCAATCGCGGTCGACAGCGTCAGCGCGAACATCGCAAGCGGCAGCGAGATCCAGAGCCGTTCGCCGATCATCTCACCCACCGGCGTCCGGTACGTGTAGGACGTGCCGAAATCGCCCTGCAGCACCCCCGTAACCCATGTGAAATACCGCGCGACCGCGCCTTGATCCAAGCCAAGCTCCGCCCGCAGCGCCGCAACGGTGTCGGGCGCGGCGTTCAGCCCCAGCATGTAGGCCGCTGGATCACCGGGCACGATCTCGATCGCCGCAAAGATGATGACGCTGGCCACGCAAAGCGAGACGCTGAGCGCCAGAAGCCGCGAAAACGCATAGCGCAACACAGGATCACCCCCTTTTGACGCCGAAGAAGCCGGCATTGACGGGCGCGGTCAACCCTTTCCTAACACCGCCGGGCTAACCGCTGTGGCATTCTGAAAAGGGATTGCGACGATGGAAAACATGACAATCAGCCGCCGCATGGTTGTCTTGGCGATGCTGGTCCTGGTGCCGATGGCGGTGTTGGCGGCTGTCAGCTTTTCCGCCACGCGCGAACTCGGCCAGCGCTTTGGCACCTATCGCGCGCTGACCAATCAGACCTATGCCGTCACCGGGCTGGT
>CALCPC010000728.1 GCA_937900975.1 uncultured Paracoccaceae bacterium | reverse complement strand
AACGATTTGGACAGGCCGCCTGCTCCAAATCGTTGCGGGTCGGGATCAGCCAGTCGATCAGCGCGCCGAAATCGCGAAAGCTTGGCGGCAGGGGCGGCGGCGGCGCGCCGGCAGCAGATTGCAGTGCGCCGAAAACCGCCGCAGTCGCAACAGGTTGGCCGCCATTGGCAAGCAGCAGCCAAGCGGGCGGAAGGGGGGGCAAAGGGCTAAGCCTGTCGCCGATCCCACGCATCCGGCAGGGACGACCGTCAAGGCAAACCGGCACATCGGCGCCAAGACGCGCCAGCGCCGCGCCATCGGGCAGGGGGCGACCCGTCGCGCGGGCCATGGCGCGGATCACAGCGGCGGCATCGGCCGAGCCGCCGCCAATGCCTGCACCGACGGGAAGGTTTTTCTCCAGAAGGATCGCAACCCCGCCGCCCATCTGCTCTGCCGCGCGAATGGCAAGATTGTCGGCGCCGGTGGCAAGACCGTCTGAGAATGGCCCTTTCAGGGTCAGCGACACACCGCTTGCGCGCTCAACCTCTACCCGGTCGCCCAGCGCGGCGAACACCACCAGCGAATCGAGCATGTGATAGCCATCGGGACGGCGCCCGGTGACATGAAGGCTTAGGTTGATCTTCGCGCGGGCAAGCTCCCGCTCAGCCATCGTCCTGGGCTGTTGCACCGACGCTGGCGTCTGCGGCTTCCTCCTCCAACACGATGTCGAGCCCAACGTCCAGCTTGCGGCGGATCCGCTCGGCTTCTTCGGGGTCGGGATCGAAAGACAGGGCCCGGCGCCATTGGAACTCTGCCTCAAGCTTGCGCCCGACCTTCCAGAACACATCGCCGAGATGGTCGTTGATGATCGGATCGATGGGAACAAGCTCCACCGCCCGCTCAAGATGCGGCACGGCCTCCTCGTATTTGCCAATCCGGTAGCGAACCCATCCAAGGCTGTCGGTGATGTAGCCATCCTCCGGGCGCTGCTCCACCGCCTTTTCGATCATTGCCTGCGCTTCTTCGAAGTTGCGGCGAAGCTCGACCAGCGAATAGCCGAGATAGTTCAAAACCAGCGGCTGATCGGGGTTAAGCTCCAACGCGCGGCGAAAGTCCGCCTCCGCGCCATCCCATTGGTCCGAGCGCTCTCGCGTGATGCCGCGATAATAGTAGAGAACCCAGTGCGACCGCGTTTCGGTCTCAATCAGGTCGAGCGCCCGTGTGTAAGCGCCGTTTGCATCCTCAAACCGCTCATTCGCGCGGTAGATGTCGCCAAGGCCGGTCAGCACGGACAGCTCGCCCGGAACCTCGCGAGAAAGGCTTGAGAGGACTTCGATCGCCTCCTCGGCGCGGCCAGCACGCTGCATCGCCTCCGCCCGCCCGACCTCAGCGCTCAAATGCCAGGGACTGGCGGGTTCAATCTCTGCAAAGGCCGTGATCGCCAGGTCATACTGGCCCTGATCGTAAAGCACATTGGCGGCCAAGATCCGCGCCTCATCATAGCCGTCCCAGATCAACGTGGCGAGCCGCGCGTAGATCAGCGAAAAGCGGCTTGCATCGTCGCGCGACAGGGCCGACCCGATCACGCTGAACACCATGGCCGCGCCTTCGCTGGCCGAGCCGACGACGTCGAACGCGACGGGCTGACCCGCGGACAAGGTGTCTCGCAGCGCCACCATCTGACGGTCGGCCAGCCCGTCCGACAGCGCAAGCTCTGCCATGTCCAGCGCCCGCTCTGCCTGATCCGATTGGCTAAGGCTGGCAATATGCGCGATCATCGCAGCGCGGTTGACGTGCAGCGGTGTCCCGTCCTCCCCATCCAACAGCGCCGCCGCTGCGGCAAAGTCTCCGGCCAGCGCGAGTGCCAGGGCCTTGTGATACTGGCCATAGGTCGCCAGTGTCTCGTTTTGGTCCAGCGCATCGAAGGCCTGAAGGGCAGCGTCGTAATCGCCAGCCCCCACCGCAGCCCAGCCGGAGGTCAACCCCTGCAACAGCGGGTTCATCCGCGCGCCCCGGTCGTCCGCGATGGCGGCCGCCCGGTCATAGGCGCCGTCGCGAACGGCGATGGCA
>CALCPC010000727.1 GCA_937900975.1 uncultured Paracoccaceae bacterium | reverse complement strand
GGAGGCGGGCCTGGACGTCAAGGTTAAGCGCTGTCGGATCAAATACCACTATCTAAACGCGGTCACGTTGCAGGAAGTGATCGACAGCTGGAACGAGCCCTTGATCCGCAAACCCGCAGCGCGCGGCCTGCTGGAGCTCAAGGCCCATTTGGAAGGAGCCGACATGACAACCGAGACGCTCGTCAAACCCGATTTCGTGCTAGAGACCTTCATTCGCACCGCCCAAGCCACGGTGTGGGATGCGATCATGACCGGACGGGTCATGGCACAGCATCATTTCGCCTGTTCGCATGTGGACGGCGATGCCGACAGCGCCGAGGGCATGGTCATGTATGGCTCGGACGGGCAGCCGATGCTGATCCAGAAAGTGCGAAAAGCCGAGCCCAAATCCCGCGTCGAAATGACCTTCGAACCCCAGGGGTGGGAGCCATCGGCAGTGCCGTCGCGCTGTGCCTTCATCCTGGAACCGGTGGGACCTGCGATCAAGCTCCGGGTCGAACACTATGATATTCCGGCGGGCCAGGACGGCGTAAAAGACGGCTGGGCGCGCTGGGTGTCGTCGCTGAAAAGCTTTCTCGAAACCGGGCAGCCGATGCGGATGCCCTATAAGACGTCCGGGCAGGGTGACGGCACATAAGCTGAGCGCTTTTTGGCGGTGGCCGATCCTGGCGCGCGCCGCGGCGCAGTGGCTTTCCCACGGTGTTTGGGTGCCGAAGCAACCGCCCAAGACCGTGCACGCGTGCCAACGCCCCTTTGACCTTGCCTCCGTCCTCGATTGGATGATGCGCGCGCAGGCCGCCTTTTTGGCGCAAGCCAAGCCCTTTGCGGCGCTGCGCTTGCTTGCGCATCTTTTGGCGAGGCGGCGCCCGTGACGGGGGCTGCGGCCGTGGGGTGCGTTGGCCATCGGCACGATCGGCGGCTGTGCCTGCACGCGCGCCGGTTTTGCGCGAAGGCGCGGGTGGTGGGGATCCCGCGCGCGGTTTGATGCCTCTTTCTGGGGGGGACATGGGTAAGATCACCGCACGGATCGCAGCCGGTTTTTCCGATGTCGATACGATGTCGATCTGGCGTCGAGAGGGCGGCGCGCGGACAAAGCGCTTGCGGCGCGCTTCCCGGCGGCGCGGGCGGCAGGGCGCAAATTGGACCGACGCCCCTTGCCGTGCGGGGACAAGCGGGGGATGAATGCGGGCGATGCCATGCCGAAAACCCCTTTGGCCAGCCCTTGCGGCCCTCGTTTGTCTTTTGGCCACCGGGTGCAGCGCAATCCGCGCGCCCGATGCCAGCACTGCGCCCGCGAAGCTGACGGATGACCAGGTCATCGCACCCGATGCTGCGCCGCTTGCCCTCACGCGCTGGTCCGCGAGGGGAGGGGAGCGGGCGGTGATCCTGGCGCTGCACGGGTTCGGCGATGCGGCGCTTTTGACCTTTACCCCAGCCGCCGAGGCTTGGTCCGCGGCGGGCATCACCACTTATGCCTACGATCAGCGCGGTTTTGGCGCCAATCCCAGCCGGCGCCAATGGCCGGGCCCCACTGTCCTGATCGACGATCTTCGGGCGACCGCGCGCGCGGTGCGGGCGGCGCATCCCGGTCGGCCACTGCTGGTTGTCGGCCATTCGATGGGCGGCGGCGTCGCGCTGGCGGCGGCGCCGGATCTGGCGGCCGATGGCGTCGTGCTTGCCGCCCCTGCCATCGCGGGCGATGCCGGCATCAACCCGTTTCTGCGCGTCGGGGCCTGGTGTCTGAACACTTTTCTGCCGAAACGGCGCTTCACCGGCGACGGCGTCGTGTCGTTTCTGCCGACCGACAATCTGGAGGTTCTGCGCTTTGTCGCCCGCCATCCCCTCTCGTTCGGCGACCCAAGCGGGGAGGAGCTTTTGGGTTTGGTGCTGCTGTCGGACCGCGCGGCAGCGGCGGCGGCGGATGTCACGCTGCCGACGCTGACGCTGATCGGCGCGCGCGATGAGGTCATCCGCCCGGCCGCGATCCGCCGCGTGGCCGAGACCATCGGCGGCAGGGCCGAGATCCGCACCTATCCCGAAGGCTGGCATTGGCTTTTCCGCGATCTCCAGGCGCCGCTTGTCTGGGGGGATGTCGCCGCGTTTGCGCTGAGCCTGCCGCGCCCCGAGACCTGAGGGCCAGGTTTGGCGCGGCGGTTTCCCAAGGGACAGTCTTGCGGTTTACCCGGCCTCCCAAGGGCCGGTTGACAGGTGGCCAGTTGACAGTTGGCGCCGTATCCGGCACGGCGTGCGGGTCTTTAACCGGGCGTTTCGTTGGCGCCAAATCAAAGGAGCGTGCGCATGGACGGCGCAGAAATCTCCCTCACCCTTCCCGACGGCGCAGTGCGGCGGGTCCCCCCTGGGACGACCGGCGCCGACGTGGCGGCCGGCATCTCGAAATCGCTGGCAAAAGCGGCCCTGGCGATGCGCCTTGACGGGCGGCTCGTCGATTTGTCTGAGCCGATCGGGGCCGACGCGGCGCTTGAGATCGTAACGCTGAAAGACGATGCCGCGCTGGAGCTGATCCGCCACGACTGCGCCCATATCATGGCCCGGGCGGTGCAAGAGATCTGGCCCGACGTCAAGGTCACCATCGGCCCGGTGATCGAGAACGGATTTTACTATGATTTCGACCGCGAAGCGCCCTTCACGCCCGAGGATCTGACCGCGATCGAGGCGAAGATGCGCGAGATCATCGCGCTGCGCGATCCGGTGCGCACCGATGTTTGGGATCGCGCCCGCGCCATCGCCCATTACGAGGCGACCGGAGAGCCCTACAAGGTTGAGCTTGTCGGCATGATCCCCGAAGGCGAGCCGATCCGCATGTATTGGCACGGCGACTGGCAGGATCTTTGCCGCGGGCCGCATCTGCAGCACACGGGCCAAGTGCCCGCAGATTCGTTCAAACTGATGAGCGTCGCGGGCGCCTATTGGCGCGGCAACTCCGACAACCCGATGCTGCAGCGCATTTACGGTATCGCGTTTCGCAACCGCCAGGATCTGAAAGCACACCTGACGTTTCTTGAGGAGGCCGAGAAGCGCGATCACCGCCGCATCGGCCGCGAAATGGCGCTGTTTCACCTCCAGGAAGAGGCGCCGGGCATGGTGTTCTGGCATCCCAACGGCTGGACGCTGTACCGCACGTTGGAGGCCTATATGCGCCGCCGGCTGGAGGGCGCAGGCTATCGCGAGATCAAGACGCCGCAGATCGTCGCCCGCAAGCTGTGGGAGGCGTCGGGCCATTGGGAGGCCTATCAGGAGAACATGTTCATCGTCGAGGTGGACGAGGACAACGCCCGCGAGAAGCGGATCAACGCGTTGAAACCGATGAACTGCCCCTGCCATGTGCAGATCTACAACCACGGCCTCAAATCCTATCGCGATCTGCCGCTGCGGCTGGCAGAGTTCGGGTCCTGCCACCGCTACGAATCGTCGGGCGCAATGCACGGGCTGATGCGGGTGCGGGGGTTTACGCAGGACGACGCGCATATTTTCTGCACCGAAGACCAGATCGAGGCGGAATGCGCGGCGTTCATCGCGCTGCTATCCTCGGTTTACGACAACCTCGGTTTTGGCAGTTTCGACATCAAACTCTCCACCCGGCCTGATGTGCGCGTCGGTTCTGACGCTGTGTGGGACAAGGCCGAAAGCGCGCTGGAGCGGGCGATTTTGAGCGTGCGCAACGATTACGAGATCGACCCGGGCGAGGGCGCGTTCTATGGCCCGAAGCTCGACTTCAAGCTGACCGACGCCATCGGGCGGGAGTGGCAATGCGGCACGTTCCAAGCGGATTTCAACCTGCCCGAGCGTCTGGACGCCAGCTATATCGGCGAAGCTGGCGGCAAGCACCGCCCTGTCATGCTGCACCGCGCGATCCTCGGCTCGTTTGAGCGGTTTATGGGGATCCTGAT
>CALCPC010000726.1 GCA_937900975.1 uncultured Paracoccaceae bacterium | reverse complement strand
AGGCCCGATATAGGTCTAAGGCGGGGCAGGATAGTATGGGGTAGGCAGATGGCGGACCGTGAGAATTTGGAGAGATTTTGGCGTGCCGGCGTGGCCGCGGTGGACGGTGAGGCCGCAACACGGCGCGCGCTCGCCGCGCGGCGCGGCCCGGATCCCGCGATGATCCTTGCCGTCGGCAAGGCGGCTGCGGCGATGGCCGCCGGCGCGCGGGCGGTGTTCGACCCGGCCACGCCCACCCTTGTTTTGACAAAACACGACCATGCCGAAGGCATCGGCGCACATCCCGCCGTCACGGTGATCGAGGCGGGCCACCCGGTTCCCGATGCCGCAAGCTTTGCCGCCGGGGCGGCGCTGACCGACTGGGTTGGGCGCGCGGGCGGCGATGACGACGTTTTGCTGCTGGTGTCGGGGGGCGCCTCGGCGCTGGTCGAAAAGCTACGCGCGGGCGTGACAGCCGCGGATCTTGAGGCTGAGACCCGCTCGCTTTTGGCTGCGGGGGCTGACATCGCTGCGATCAACGCGCGCCGCCGCACGTTCTCGACGATCAAGGGCGGCGGGCTCTGGGCCGGGTTCCACGGCCGCGCGGCGCGGGTTCTGGCGATTTCGGATGTCGAGGGCGACGGCATTGGCACCATCGGCTCTGGCATCGGCGCGCCGCCCCCGGCGGGCGCGGCGGAGCGCGCGGATGTCACCGCCGAAATCATTGCGTCCAACGCCCATGCCCGCCGCGCGGTGGCAGAGGCCGCCGAGGCCGCCGGCCTGACCGTCGCGGCCGCGGCCGAAACCCTTTACGGCCCGGTCGAAGACGCCGGCGCACGGATCGCCGCCGCGGTCGAGGCGGGTCCAGCGGGGCTTTACATCTTTGGCGGCGAGCCAACCGTCACCTTGCCCGAAACCCCAGGACGCGGCGGCCGCAACCAGGCGCTTGCGCTGCTGCTGGCCCGGCGCTTTGCCGGGCGGTCAGAGATCCAGGGCTTGGTCGGCGGCACCGACGGCACCGATGGACCGACCGATGCCGCCGGCGGTTTTTTTGACCAAGCGACCTGGACACCGGCGGGGGAGGCCGCGTTGGCGACCGCCTCGGCCTATGATTACCTGACCCTGCGCGATGCCCTGTTTCGCACCGGCCCAACCGGGACCAATGTCATGGACCTGGCGCTGGTCCTGAAAACTGCAAACTCCGCACCGACCCCGGGGAGGGACTGAGATGTTCAACGCCACCATGCGGTTCGCCCTTGGCGAGGATGTCGCCGCCTTGCGCGAGACCGTCCACCGCTGGGCGCAGGAGCGGGTGAAACCGCTGGCCGCCGACACCGACCGCAGTACCCAGTTCCCCGCAGCGATGTGGTCTGAGATGGGCGATCTCGGGCTGCTCGGCATCACTGTGCCAGAGGCCTATGGCGGCGCGGGCATGGGCTATCTGGCCCACACCGTCGCGATAGAGGAGATTGCCCGGGCCTCGGCCTCTGTCTCGCTCAGCTACGGGGCGCATTCCAACCTTTGCGTCAATCAGATCGCGCTGAACGGCACCGCCGCGCAGAAGGAGCGTTTTCTGCCGCCCTTGGTTTCCGGCGCGCATGTCGGCGCGCTTGCCATGTCCGAGGCGGGCGCGGGATCGGACGTCGTGGCGATGACGCTTTCGGCCGAAAAGCGGAACGACCGCTATGTCTTGAACGGCACGAAATATTGGATCACAAACGGGCCGGACGCCGACACGCTGGTCGTCTATGCCAAGACCGATCCCGAGGCCGGTTCCAAAGGCATCACCGCCTTTCTGATCGAAAAGACGATGGCGGGGTTCTCCACCTCCCCCCATTTCGACAAGCTTGGGATGCGCGGCTCTAACACCGCGGAGCTGATCTTTGAGGATGTCGAAGTGCCCTTCGACAATGTGCTGGGGGAAGAGGGGCGCGGCGTCGCGGTGCTGATGTCGGGGCTGGATTATGAGCGCGTGGTTTTGTCGGGGATCGGCACCGGGCTGATGGCCGCCTGCCTCGACGCGGTGATGCCTTATGTCGCCGAACGCCGCCAATTCGGGCAACCGGTCGGCAGCTTTCAACTGATGCAAGGCAAGATCGCGGATATGTACACCAAGATGAACTCCGCGCGGGCCTATGTCTATGAGGTGGCAAAGGCGTGCGACCGGAACGAGGTGACGCGCCAGGATGCGGCGGCATGCGTGCTTTACGCCTCGGAGTAGGCGATGGTCGTCGCGCATCAGGCCGTACAGGCGATGGGCGGCGCGGGGTTTCTGTCCGACGCGCCTGTCAGCCGCATTTTCAGCGATGCCATGCTGATGGAGATCGGCGCCGG
>CALCPC010000725.1 GCA_937900975.1 uncultured Paracoccaceae bacterium | reverse complement strand
CAGCACCAACGATCTGCCCGCATTCCTGACCGCAGACGCCGCCGCCGCCGGGCGCGACATCCTGGTGCCAGAGGGCACGTATTTCATCCAGAACACCGCGACCATCACCTCTCGCCTGCGGTTTGAGGGGACGATTACGCAGCCCTTGGACAAGCGCTGGGTGATGCGCAACAACTTCGACTATCCAAGCTATGTCGATGCGTTCGGCGATGAGACGCTGGCGCTGCAAAAGGGTTTGCAGGCGTTGTTCGGGCTGTCCGACCACGAAAGCTTTGACCTTCGGGGGCGGCGGATCCAGTTGGATGAGCCGGTCGATATCCGCGCGCTGAACCCCACGCTGAACAATGTCGGGGCGCGTCTGGTCATCCGCAATGGCCAGTTCGAGGCGACCGACAGCCCCGGTTGGGACCCGACCGTCGTGACCTCCACCGCGTCCTATGCCGGCGACAACTCAAAGACGCTGACCAACGTCACGAACGCAGCCAACATCGAGGTCGGGTCGCTTGTGACAGGGTTCGGCGTCGGGCGTGAGATTTATGTCCGCGCTGTCGATGTCGATGCCGAGACCATCACGCTGAACGATTCCGCCGGAAAGGCCCAGGCAAGCCAGACCTATACATTCACACGCTGGCGCTATCTGCTTGATTTTTCGGGCATGCCGCGGATCAACCGCTTCCAGATCGATGATTGTGAGTTTCGGTGCAACGCGCGGGCCAACGGTGTGCTGTTGCCCGATGACGGCATTGCCTGGTCGATCCGGGATTGTTGGTTTGTCCGCCCCCGCGAACGGGCCATCACCTCCGCCGGGCGCGCCTGCCAGGGGATCTCGATCGACCGCAACCAGTTTGTTGCCGCCGACAACGATCTGCCGGTAGAGCAGCGGACCTCCATCTGCTTTAACGTGAACGCGAACGACGCGAAGGTTCGCGACAACCGGTCAGAGCAGGCGAAGACTTTTTGTATCGTGGGCGGCGGCGGCCATATCTTTGTCGGCAATCATTTTTGGAACCTTGATGATGAGGATGACACGATCGGCACCGCCGGCATTGTGCTGACCAACCTCACACCGAAGACCACCATCGTCGGCAATTATATCGACACCATGCGGATTGAGCTGTCGCCTGAGCACCGGACCGAGACGGCCGCGCTCAACAACTTTGAGGATATCGGACAGGTCACGATCACCGGCAACATCTTTACCGCGCAGATGGTGGCGGATTGGTTCAACTATATCGTCATCCGCCCGCCTGGCCCGGGCTATTGGATCGAGGGGCTGACGATTGACGGCAACACGTTCGAGAACTTCAACGGTGGGACGCATGACCGGGTCGATACGGTCGACACCACGTTTGCGGATCTTGAGCACGATCAGACGCGCGGCCTCAGCTTCCGGGCCAACACCTATAAGCGGGTGCGGGAGTTCACGTCCTCGCCCGTTTATCTTGAGCATACGGAGACGTCGGCAAATCAGGTCTGGGATATCGGCACCGACAACCGTCTGCCCTTTGGCGGCCGGGCGCTGGGTGTCGACGGGGTGGTGGCGCATGGACCCAGCGAAACCGCCGGCGGTAGCCCGGTTGTCACGCAACCTTTTGTGGATACCGGGACCGGCGCAGATGGAAACGAGGTCAAGCTGACCTGGAGCGAGCCGGTCAAAGGCACGGTCCGCCTCTTCATCCGGTCCGACCTGCCGCTGTCGTGACGGGGGGCGGCCCGCGACCGAATGCGGGCGCGGGCCGCCAAAGGGCGCTGGTTGCGGGACCTTTGCTTCGCGCCCCGCCTTAGGCGGTCGCGGATTGGGCGCCGCGCTCCCGGTAAGGGGTGGTGCCGAAATGGCCGCGATAGCATTTTGAAAAATGCGACGGCGAGGCAAAGCCGCAGGCCAGCGCCACGTTGATCACACTCATATCCGTCTGCATCAGAAGGTTGCGCGCCCGGTTCAACCGCAGTTCCATGTAATAGCGCTTGGGGCTGCGGTTGAGGTAGCGGCGAAACAGCCGCTCCAACTGCCGGGTCGACATGCCGACATCGCTGGCCAGCCGCGAGGGGGAGATCGGCTCCTCGATATTGCGTTCCATCTTTTGGATAACCGAGGACAATTTGGGGTGGCGCACGCCGATCCGCGTTTGGATCGACAAGCGCTGCTCGTCCCGGTCCGAGCGGATGGACGTGTGGATCATCTGATCGGCGACCGCATTGGCCAGATCGGGCCCATGCGCCTCACCAATTCGTTTAAGCAAGAGGTCGGTGGAGGAGGTCCCCCCGGCGGAGGTCAGCCGGTTGCCGTCGATCACGAACACACTGCTGGACAGCTCAATATCCGGATGCTCCTCAGCGAAGCTGTCGCGGTTGTCCCAATGGATTGTCGCACGGCGTCCCTCAAGCAGACCAGCCTCTGCCAGCGCCTCAGCGCCGGTACAGATGCCGCCAACGGTCATGCCGCGCCGCGCCTCCCGCCGCAACCATGTCAGGATCGGTTTGGTGATCGACAGTTTTACCGATTTCCCGCCGACCACGATGATTGTCGTGTCGCGGTCCAGCGGCTCCAGCCCGCTGTCGGGGCGGATTGGCACGCCGGTCGAGCTGACAATCTCGCCGCCGTCTTCGGCCATTGTTTTCCACGAATACAAGGGCTTGCCAGATATGCGATTGGCCAGCCGCAACGGTTCCAGCGCGCTGGCAAAGGCCACAAGCGTGAACCCCCGCAACAGCAGGAAAGCAAACCCCTCGGTCCGAACCGATGTCTGGGCCACAACACGACCTCGCACTGGCTTAAGCGTCCATTGGGCGCGTCAGAGAGATGGGGTCAAGCGAAATTTCTCTGCCCCACAACGGCGCCTAATCCGACATGCCCGCTGGTCAAGGGCGCACAAAGTTTTTATAACAAAGACTCCAAAAAAAACGAGGGATGGAACAGGGATATGGCGGCGGCTCGGTCGAACACGGATAGGCTCAAAGCATGGTCAAAGTCGGACTGGCGGACCCATGAGCGGATCCAAATGCCGGATTATCCGGACAAAGATGCGTTGACGGCGGTCGAGGCGCAGCTTGCAAG
>CALCPC010000724.1 GCA_937900975.1 uncultured Paracoccaceae bacterium | reverse complement strand
TTGCAGGGCCATCACGATGTTAGACTGCGTGCCCACGCCGGTCGCCCCGGTGGTCATCGTGCCGTGTTTGTTCTGCAGCATCGCATCCCAAGCGCTTGAATGCGTCCGATGACGGGGAGAGCGTGCGATATTGCCGCCCGACTCCACAGCCTTCATCAACGCCTCGGTTCTTGGGATCGCCGCACCGCCGGGGCCGTCGAAAATGATGCGTCGGTCGCCTTTGGTTTCCTTGTAAAGCCTTGGAATTGCGAATTTATCATCCTTATCGCGGTGATTGCCACTTCCACAGAAATAAAGCGTTACGACGTCGTCGGACATATCTTCCCTTTCTTGCACAGGGCGTTTGCCCTGCTCGTTCTGTCATCACGCCAGGCGGGCGCCGGGCATGGATGAGTGCGCCGATCTAGCGCTGGGTCCTGATGCGACATGACTTATCGGGCGCTGCGGGTCTGTATGGTTTGTTACACCACGGTCTTGCCCGAGCGGTGTTATCAATGTGCTAAGATACGACCCGCGGCGGGTGCGCACCCCCCAGGGAAACCAGCGCACGGGTGTCGCGGGCGCGCCGGACCGCGACCCGGCAGGACGCGGCGGCCGGCTGAGGACCGCTCACGCGGTTGTGCCAGCGATGCCAAGAACATCCGTCATGTCGTATTCGCCGGGCGGCCGGTCGCGCCCCCAAAGCGCCGCTTTAACGGCCCCGCGGGCAAAGATCATGCGGTCGGTTGCGATATGGCGCAGCACCACACGCTCCCCCTCGGCGGCGAAGATGACATCGTGCTCCCCCGCGACGTCGCCGCCGCGCAGCGCAGAAAGGCCGATTGCTCCGGTCTTCCGCGCGCCGGTCATGCCGTCGCGCCCCCGCTCGGCCACTGTTTCAAGCGCCACCCCACGCCCGGCGGCGGCGGCCTCGGCCAGCATCAAAGCCGTGCCCGAGGGGGCGTCGACCTTGTGACGGTGGTGCATCTCGACCACCTCGATATCGTAATCCGCACCCAGCGCGCTGGCCACCTGTCGCACAAGTGCGGTCAAAAGGTTGACCCCCAGGCTCATGTTCCCGGCCCGGATGATGCAGGCGTGCCGGGCGGCGGGGGCAAAGGCCGCACACTCTTCGGCCGTCAGACCGGTTGTCCCGATCACATGCACGGCGCGCGCCTGTGCGGCCAGCGCCGCATGCGCGAGGCTCGCCGCCGGTGTGGTGAAATCCAGCACACCCGACGCGCTGGCGAAGACCTCCAACGGATCGTCCGAGACGGTGACGCCATTGGTGGGCCCGCCCATCGCCTCGCCCAGGTCTTGGCCGACCCAGGCGTGGCCGGGGCGTTCGGTTGCGCCGGACAGCATGACGCCCGGCTGTTCCTCGACCGCGCGGATCAACATGCGCCCCATCCGGCCCGAGGCGCCCAAGACCGCCAATCTCATCTCACCTTCCATCGCGGCGCCTCCCCTGCCCAATGTTCCGCCCCCATAGCGGCCATTTCGCGGCTTGGCAAAGGGGCGGGCGATGGATTACTTGAGGCCGATGGCCAAATTCGCAGCACAACCGGGCCGTGGGCCCAGCCAGCGCCAGCTGCGCGTCGGAGAGTTGATCCGACGCGCGGTGTCTGGCGTTCTAAACCGGGGCGATCTGCATGATCCCGACCTGTCAGGCGTGTCAATCACGGTGGGCGAGGTTAAGACCTCCCCCGACCTGCGCCAGGCGCGGGTTCACGTGATGCCGCTTGGCGGGCGCGACGCCGATCTTGTGATCGAGGCCCTCAACCGCAACCGGCAGGAGTTGCGCCGCGCCGTCACCCGGGATGTCACGCTAAAATTCTCACCCGAGCTTCGCTTTGTCGCCGACGAGACCTTCGACCGGATGGACGAGACGCGCAGGCTTCTCTCTGACGCGCGGGTAAGACGCGATCTCGACGCTGAGGGCGATGAGGAGCCGGGGTCGGCATGAGCCCCGAGACGGGCGACGTGGCGCGGCGTTTTCAGGGACCTCCGGGGCCGTCGGGTTCGAAAATGCCGGCCCGCGATGTGGCCGATCAATTGTTTCTGTGCCAAAGCTACCCGACCGCGTTTCTGTCGACACCGAAATGCGGCAGAACCTTTGTCAAACACCTCTTTTGGCAGATCGACACCGGCGCACCGCACCAAACTGCCGACGGGATCGGCACCGAGATCCATCGATTCGACAGCCAGTTGCCGCGCGGGGACAGTGTGACGCTGGATTGGGGCACGGCAAGCGAGCATGCGTTTTGCGTCATCCGAGAGCCGATCGATCGCATCCTGTCGCTGTATTGGGACAAGATGCACAGCAATCGCGATCCCGCCTGGCGCTGGTTTCGAGAGCGGTTGAGCCGGGTGGAGGGCTTTGTCGAGGTTCCGGAAAGCGCCGCTGACCACGCCGGCAATTGTCTGATTATGGTCGATTTTATTCGCGCCAACCTGCGGGGCGAGACGGATGTGCGCCTGAACAACCATTGGCGCCCGCAGCAGATGCGGATCAACATGGCGCGCACGATCCGTCTGAAGGCGCTGACGCTTGACGGGCTTGAGGATCAGCTTTTTGTGTTGCTGGGCGATCTGATCCCTGATCTTCGCGGGCATATGGCGCGGGTGGCCAGTCGCAACGTCGTGCCCCGCCCGATCCCGCGCGCGGCGCTGATGACCGAGCCGCTAACGAAGTCGATCAACAAGCTTTATTGGCCCGATGCCGCCGCCTGGCGCGCCGCCAAAGCAGCCTGGGACGGGGTCGATATGAGCCGACCCAACGCCGCCGGCGTCGCACGGCTTGATCCAACCTACGTCTAGCCGATGGCCAGGCGACGGCGCGGACGGGCACTGACCGGTTGGATCGCGGTCGATAAGCCCGCGGGCGTGTCCTCGGCCACTGTCGTGAACCGGATCCGGTGGCAGCTTCAGGCGCAAAAAGCAGGCCATGCAGGGACGTTGGACCCCGACGCGACCGGGCTTTTGATCGTCGCCCTGGGGGAGGCGACAAAAGCCGTGGCAAGCCTGACCGATGCGCTGAAGACCTATGATTTCGAGGTTGCCTGGGGAACAGCGC
>CALCPC010000723.1 GCA_937900975.1 uncultured Paracoccaceae bacterium | reverse complement strand
AAGCAAGCTCGCCACAGCGCCGCCTTCGTTGATGCCGGCCAGCAGAGCGTTGACCTCCGCTATTCCCGCACGCAGATCGCCGGGCAGCGCCTGCGTATCGTCGGACCCGACAAAATCGCGCGCGCCCTCGATCAGACCCAGCACAGCCTCGGGCGCGGCCTGCGTCGCGGCGTCCGAGGCAAGGCCGGTCACGCTGTTCATCAGCCCGATCGCGCTGTCCATCAGCGTCTCGATCGGGAGGGCGTTAAAGCGCTCGATCAACCCCTGTGGCGTCATGTTGAGATCGCCGCTTTACGAGGCGACATGCGGCAGTTGGGGGTGCGGACGTGCGTCGCGCAGAAACGCCGCCGGCGCTGCCTCGGGCATCTCGGCCAGTTCGACGACCAAAGCACCGGTCAGCATGCTTGTAACCCCAACCCGCGCCCGCAGCCCGCCGGCAACCGCCGCCTCGATATAATCCAGCGCGGCTTCGCGCCCGGCCTGGCCCGGCAAGCCGAGGCGCCCGGGATTTATCACGATATTGGTCAGAAGCCGGACGTCGGCGGGAGAGCCGTCAGCCTCCTCCAACGCGGTGATGGTCAGGCTTTCGACCTCCCCCACCCGAAGACCCCGAAACTGAACCGGATCGCCGGCCTGCAACCCTTGGATCTGGTCGTCGAACTCAATCGACAACCGAAGCTCTTGCTGCAGCCGTTGGTTGAACACGCTTTCCCGCGCGGCCCGTTCATCCGTAAAAATCTGAAAAATCTGTTCCTCGGGGATCGGCCCACCGCCAGAATAGACGATGTCAAAGCCAAGCCCGCCCTCCACAAGCGACGCGAGACTGTCGACATCCAGCGTCACGCCGCTGGTATCGAGCGAGACGGAAAAGCCCGACAAGTTCCAAAACCGCGTCGCCGTCGTCAGACGCTGATCGTGCGGCGCGGCGACAAAGGCGTCGACAATGACACTTGCCCCGGTTTCGGCCAGGCTCACCCGCTCAATCTGACCGACTTCGATCCCGCGAAACAGGATCGGCGCCCCGGCGGCCAGCGATCCCGCATCCGGCGCGCTAAGCCGCACGGATGTGCCGGCGCTGTTTGGGCGCACTTCCGGCGCCGTCTCAAGCCCGACGAAATCGACAATGGCCGCTTCGGGCGTGCCGTCCCAACTGCCCTCGATATAAACGCCCGAGACGATGGTATCGAGCTCTGATATCCCGCGCGGCGAAACCCGGGGCCGCGCGATCCAAAACGAGGCATCATCGTCCAGGAACGGCGCGATTTCCTTGCGGATGCGCGCGCTGACCAGGACGGAGCTTAGATCAGCGCTGAACGCCAGATCCTCCACCAAACCGACATCGACATCGCGAAACTTGACCGCTGTTTTTCCGGCAACGATCCCGGCCGTTTCCTCAAAGGATATGGTGACCAGGACGCCACGCTCCGACAGGCTTTGCCAGGCGACGGCAAGCGACACGACGACGGCCAGGAGCGGAACCAACCAAACCACCGAAACACGGCGCCACAGCGGCGGCGGTCGGTCCTCAACCTGCATTTCTTCGGGCGTTTCGGTCACTTTTCTGGCGTTTCCTCGCTGGCATCCCAGATCAGGCGCGGGTCGAAGCTTTGCGCGCTTAGCATGGTAAACACCACCGAAAGCGCAAAGCAAGCGGCCGCCGGCCCGGGATTGACGGTGGCCACAAAGCCAAGCTGCACAAGGGCAGAAAGGATGGCCACGACGAACACGTCGATCATCGACCAGCGGCCGATAAACTCCACCACCTCAAACAAGACCAGGCGTTGATGCGCCGAGATCGGGACCATCTGCTTTAGCGACAGCGCCAGGTAGGCGATCACCGCGAACTTCATCACCGGGATCGCGACAGAGGCCACAAAGACGATCAGCGCGATAAAGTAAGAGCCGTACTGCACCAACTCCACCACACCGCCAAGGATCGTGCTGGCGCTGGTGCTGCCGAGGGTTGAGGTCAAAAGCATCGGGTATGTGTTGGCCGGAATATAGAGCAAAAGGCCCACCGTCAGCCACGCCCAGACGCGCTGCAGCCCCATATATTCCCGCGCATGAAGCGGCGCGGCGCAACGCTCACAATTCTTGGCGGGGCGTTGCACGCGGGTGCACTGGGTGCACGCGACCAAGCCCGCGCGTCGGGCGGTCAGCGGCGGGCCGTCAAGGCGTTCCATAGCGTCCAGCGGCACATATATGTGTCGTTCAAAACCAAGATGATGACCATCACAGAAAAGGCCCAGAACGCCGGGCCCGGGGTGACGTCGGCCAGATCGACGATTTTGACCAAGGCCACGACCACGCCGATGATAAAGATCTCGGCCATGGCCCAAGGGCGCAGTCGATTGGCCAATCGAAGGGCATACGCGCTGTAGCGCGCCGGCGGCTGGTGAAAGAGAAGCGGCACCAGCGCATACACCAGCGAGGCCACGCGCACCGCGGGCAACAGCACCATAAACGCGGCCACCGCCCCCGAAAGCGGGATCAAAAGCCCGTGGTTAAAGGCCGTAGCCGCGTCCAGCAAGGAGGCAGAGTTCGAAAACCCGCCTGCATTCAACTCCAAAAACGGAAAGTACAACGCCCCGACCAGAAGGATCAGGACGGTCAGCGACAGCGCAATGATCCGCGGGATCGCCTGCGCCCGCGGCATGATCAACGGCGTATGGCAGCGTTTGCAGCGCCCCACACACCCGTCGGCCACCCGGTGCGAGCGGTGCAGGAGGTCGCAGCGCGGGCAGGCAATAAGATCGCGCAGCGCGGCGTCGTCGAACTGTGTCGGCGTGGACATGCGCCCATCCTGCCCGGACATTCGCGCGCTGCAAGGGGAATCTCCCCCTTTTGGCTTTACCCAAAATTAACCAGGGCTTTGAATGAAAATTGAAATGGATTTGTCGCTCCGCTATCACGATCCCACCAAGCGTAACAAGTAAAACCACCACCGTACAAAGTTGTCAGTCACGAGTAGCTCAGTTTCAGTTAGCAGTTTCGAGTTTCGCCCAAATGCACCGATCCCCTGCATGGGCTTGTGAGTTGCTTAGAAGGTCACTGTGTTGCGTATTGTCGACCATGCGTGAGTTCCCAGCAAACGGGCCGCAGAATGCGGCCCGTTCGCCTTTTTTTGCGCGTCCGTATCCCATGTTCTGCCGCCATCGCCGATAACGACCTACGCGGCGTTGCCCCGCGTGCTTGCGGACCGTTGCGCTTGCGACCGGGGAAAAGCGCCGTCCCGTGCCCTGTCCGGGCGGGAGACCGCGCGGGATCCGAACCGCCCTAGTCCGGCGGGGTCACGACGCGCAGCGTCAGGTTGATCCGACCGCCCTTTTGCAAAAGGTCAGAGCGGCCGAAGCGGATCCTGTCGACGCCGTGATACGCAAGCCGACTGTCCCCGGCCATCACGACCACGTCCCCGCTTTCCAACAGAATGGAACGCGTCGGATCTTTCCGAGACGGCCCGCCCATCCGAAACGTGGCCGGATCGCCGAGCGAGATCGAGACGACGGGCTGCGTGAAATCCCCTTCGGTATCGTCGGAATGCAGCCCCATCTTTGCCGCCGAACCGTAGAAATTGATCAAGCAGCACTCTGGCGCCCGGGCATCGGGCACCAAATCCTGCCAAACAGCCAGGACCGCGTCGGGGATCTTTGGCCAGGGTACACCGCTTGGATGCTTGTCCGCGTATCGATACCCGGCGCGGTCGGACACCCAGCCAACCGCGCCCGCGGCCGACCTGCCGACCGACATCCGCTAGCCCCAC
>CALCPC010000722.1 GCA_937900975.1 uncultured Paracoccaceae bacterium | reverse complement strand
GCCGCCGCATGGGTGGCTTGGCGATGCTGGTCCTGGGGCCGAGGGCGGGGTTGGCGGCTGTCAGCTGTTCCGCCACGCGCGAACGCGGCCAGCACTTTGGCACCTATCGCGCGCTGACCAATCAGACCTATGCCGTCACCGGGCTGGTCTCGTCCCTCTCGGACGCGCGCGCGGCTGTGATCGGCACGCGCACGAACAAATCGCCAGAGGCCGTGGCGGCGGCGCGTACCGCGCTCGACACACTGCAAAAAGAGGCAGAGACGACCGCCGCCCGCTATGCCGCGGATCCAAGGCTTGCCGCAAGGTTGGAAAGCATGCGCGCACAGCTTGTCGATTTCGCCGCGACATTCGAAAGAACGGTCGTGCTGACCGCAGAGCTTGAGGCGCTTGGCCTGGCCATGGTCGAGGATGGCAGCGCCGCGCGGATCGACATGATGAAACTGTTCCGCGCCGCCGGAAGAGAGGGGGGGAGCGACGCCCTGTCCGTCGCCGGTACGGCGCAACAAAACATCTTGCTGGGGCGCATTTATATTGAGCGGTTTTTGGCCAATCTGCGGCCAGAGGACTACGACACCACAACCACATGGCTGAACGCCGCCCGCGCCGGTATCAACGAGCTTATCCCGCTTTTAGAGCGGGCCCGCTCTCGCAGTTTGGCGCTGGGCACGTTGGGGTTCGTCACCGGATTGCAGCAGAACCTCGATCTAGTTCGCGATCTTCAGGGGGAGATCGCGGCGCTTCAGACCGAAACGCTCGACCAGATCGGCCCCGCCATGCAGGCGGATCTGGCGGCCGCATTCTCGGCCGTCGATGCGGCACAGGGCGAAATCGGCGCGTTGGGCGGGCAGGCGGCCGCGACGACGGCGCGTAAAGTGTTGGTCGTCGCCGTTGTTGCATTGCTGATCGGGCTTTTCTCGGCGGCGGCGATGGGGCGGTCCGTCTCGCAAGCGCTGCGCCGGAGCATTGGGCAGATGGACGCGCTGGCCGAAGGGCGCCTCGACGTCGAGATCACCGGCGACGCCGCGAAAAGCGAGCTTGGCCAAATCGCGCGCTCTCTCAAAGTCTTTCGCCAAAGCGCGCAGCGCGTGGCCGAGCTGGCCGAGGAAAAGCGCGCGGCCGATGCGGCGGCAGAGGCGCGCAAGGTCGCGATGCTGTCGGACCTTGAAACCTCCTTTGGGTCTGCGGTCGAAGCAGGCGTCGCGGGCGATTTCTCGGCCCGGGTGCCCGAGACCTTTGCGGACCCGGTGCTCAACCGTTTGGCAGCGGGGCTGAACCGTTTGCTCGGTTCGGTCGAAGACAGCGTCGATGCGACACGGCAGACGCTGGCGGCGGTCGCGGACGGCGCGCTCGACAACACGATGCGCGGCCAGTTCCGCGGTGTTTTCGCGGAATTGCAAAGCAGCGTGAATGGCACCATCGACAGTTTGGCCGATATCGTCAGTCGGATTGCCGAGGCCAGCGCCGCGTTGGAGCGGGAGGCGCGCTCGATCGACAGCGGCGCAACCGATCTGTCGGACCGGGCCAGCAAACAGGCGGCGGCGTTGGAACAGACATCGGCGGCGATGGAAGAGATGGCCATCACCACCAAGGCCAACGCAAAGAACGCCAATGAGGCAAGCCAATTCGCCGAGACCGCAACAAAACAGGCGGGTCAGGGCGCGAATGTCGCCGACCAGACCATCGCGAAGATGAGCGAGATCGAGGCCGGTGCCGCCGAAATCTCGGGCATTGTCACGGTGATCGATTCCATCGCATTTCAGACCAATCTTTTGGCGCTGAACGCCGCTGTCGAGGCCGCGCGGGCCGGCGAGTCGGGCAAGGGGTTCGCGGTTGTCGCATCCGAGGTGCGCACGCTGGCCCAACGCTCTGCCGACGCGGCGCGCGACATCCGCACCCTGATCGAAAGCTCTCAGACCCAGGTCGGCAGCGGCGTTGGGTTGGTCGAGGATATGGGAACCTCGCTTGGCGATATCCTGTCGGGCGTGCGGAAACTGTCGCAAACGATGACGTCGATCAAAGAGGCTAGTCAGGAACAGGCGCAGGGGCTTGGTGGCGTGACCACGTCGATCAACCATATCGACCGGATCACCCAGGAAAACGCCGCCATGGCCGACGCGAGCGCGGCCACGGCGCGCAGCCTGGTCAACCGCGCCCAAACCCTGCGCGCCTTGGTCGCCACCTTCCAGATCAGCGCCAACGATGCCGCCGCATAGCATGACAGCGCGCAGTGGGTCGCCCACGCGCCGACCATTGGGCCGCGCTTGGCGATGGGCTTGGCGCCGTTCCACGCGGCCCGTACCGGCGGCACGCCCCTGCCCCGACCCTGGCAGGGGTTTGCCGCCTGGCGGGCAACGCTTTGCGGCCGGCTTTGCGCGCTATTCCGCCCAGAAAACGCCGGTCAAATCGGTCGCTTGGGTGGGCGAGTTCGGCCAAAGACCCCGCAAACGCGCATCCGCCACGCCGGTTTTGGCCAGCTGAAACAGAAACCCGTTCACGTGGTTTTCGGCGATGCGGGTTTGCATCGCCTGAAGGATCGCAGCACGCTCATCCGGGTCCGAGACCTTGGCAAGGCCCGCGTAAAGCGCGCGAAAGGCGGGATCGTCATATTGGAAATAATAGTCCGGCCGGGCGTAGATCCCGATATCCATCGGTTCGGTATGGCTGACGATGGTCAAACCGTAGTCTTTGCCGCGGAAGACCTGCTCTAGCCACTGCGCCCATTCAAGGTTGCTTATCTCCGCCTGGATGCCAACCGCGCGCAATTGCGAGGCGACGATCTCACCGCCCCGGCGCGCATAGGAGGGGGGCGGAAGTTTCAGCGTCGTCGTGAACCCGTCGGCAAAGCCCGCTTCGGCCAGCAAGGCCCGGGCGGCCTCGGGGTCGTGGGGCGAAAGCGGGGTCAAATCGGTGTAAGCCGGGTTGTGCGGGGCGAAATGCGTGCCGATGGGCGTGCCAAAGCCAAACATCGCGCCGTCGATGATGGCCTGCCGGTCGATGGCCAGCGCAACCGCCCGGCGCACCCGCACATCGTCAAAAGGCGGTGCCTGGTTGTTGATCGACAGGATCGTTTCCCCCTCGGTGGAGCCGACGATGACTTGAAAGCGGGGATCCGCCTCGAACTGGGCCAGGTTTTCCGGCGCGGGGTAGACGGGGAACGCGTCGATATCGCCGGCCATCATGGCCGCGAACGCAGCCGTGGGATCGGTGATATAGCGGATCGTGGCTTTGTCCAGCGCCGCGGGTTCGCCCCAATAATCGGGGTTTTTGACCAGCTCGATCCGGTCGCCCTGCACCCAGTTTGAAAAGCGGAACGGTCCCGTGCCAATGGGTGCGGTTTTCAGTGTCTCGACGTCGCTATCGTCGATGATAATCGCATCGCCCCAGGCAAGGTTGAAAAGAAGCGCACCGTCAGGCTCTGACAGCGTGATCTCGACCGTGGCATCGTCGATGACGTTCACGCTGTCGATGCTGGCAAAAAGGGCCTTCTGCGCGTTTGTGCTGTCCGCGCCCCGCGCGCGGTCCAGGCTGAATTTCACATCATCCGCCGAAAAGGCGGCGCCGTCGTGGAAACTGACGCCGGTCTGCAGGGTGAAGGTGTAGCTAAGCCCATCGTCCGAAATCTCCCACGCGGAGGCGAGCGCGGGGCGGATGGCGCCGTTGGCGTCGAACCGCGTCAGACCCTCATAAACATTGGCATAGACAACCTCGTCAATCGCCGCCGCGGCCGCCGACGTTGGGTCGAGATGCGGCGGCTCAAGTTGCGCGCCAAGCGTGACCTCGGTTTGCGCCTGAAGCGGGGCGGCAAGCGCTGTGCAAAGCAGCGCCGGGGCGGCAAGCGCGCCAAATCGCGCAAGAGACGGCGGCGCAAGGCTGTTGAGCGCGGGTCGAATGGTCGGCGTCATTTCAGTCTCCCTGTTTTCCGCCCGCGGCGCGGGGCTTTGCGCCTATTCTGTCACCCCGGCGCCATCCACGTCCAGATCTTGGCGCTGCGGCGGCAGGCCAAGATTGCGAAAAGCGCCGGTGGCGCGCGGCCAGACGGGCGCGGCGACGCCATTCGCGACGGCAGGCGGGCAAGCGCAGGCGGGTGGCGAAAATTGCTCGCGCCCAAAGGTGGGAACGCTTAGGCTGGCGCGCGTTTCGGCGCAGGATCCGGGCAAAAAGGGGGACGGCCGTGGCGCGGAGTTTGATCTTGGTGCTGAACGCGGGCGCATCCTCGCTCAAATACGCGGTGTATGAGGCTGGCGACACGCTTTTGCGCCTTAGCAGCGGTCGCCTGGAAAGCACGGACGCCGCCGTTCAGATGGACAGGATCGCAGCCGAGGCCGGCGCGGCCGGCGATGCGATCGTTGCGGTCGGGCACCGGATTGTGCACGGCGGCGCCACTTTCGCAGAGCCCGCGCGCCTGGACGACGAGACGCGCGCGGCGCTTGAAGCGCTGGTCCCGCTGGCGCCGCTGCATCTTCCGGCCAATCTGGCCGGTGTGGCCCGCGCCGAAGCCGCGTTTCCCGGGGCGTTGCAGGTCGGCTGCTTTGACACTGCCTTTCATCGCGGTCACGCAACCGTCGCCGACCGGTTCGCGCTGCCGCGAAACCTTTGGGACCGGGGCATCCGGCGGTATGGGTTCCATGGCCTGTCCTATGCGTTCGTGGCAAGCGCGCTGGCCAAGACAGATCTTGCATCGGCGCGGGTGATTGTCGCGCATCTCGGCAACGGCGCGTCGCTCTGCGCGATGGCGGCGGGGCGAAGCGTGGCGACAACGATGGGGTTTTCGGCCCTGGACGGGCTGATGATGGGGACGCGGCCCGGGCGGGTCGATCCCGGTGTTCTTTTGCATCTGA
Organism: uncultured Paracoccaceae bacterium; assembly: GCA_937900975.1. GTDB lineage: Bacteria > Pseudomonadota > Alphaproteobacteria > Rhodobacterales > Rhodobacteraceae > Algicella. The sequence continues at coordinate 2,426 of CALCPC010000722.1, read as the reverse complement.
TGCGCGAAGGCATGGACGAGCCTGCGCTGTCACGGCTTTTGTACCACGAAAGCGGGCTTTTGGGGGTCTCGGGCATCTCCAACGACATGCAGGTTCTTGAGGCATCCAAGGATCCGCGCGCCGCTGAGGCCATAGCGCTGTACTGCCATACCATCCGGGGGGAGCTTGCCGGTCTGACAGCACAGCTGGGCGGGCTTGACGCGGTGGTGTTCACCGGCGGCGTCGGCGAGAACTCTGCCAGGATCCGCGCGGAGGTTTGCGAAGGCATGGATTGGCTGGGCCTGTCGGTAGCGGCAGAGCGCAACGTGGCGGGGGCGGAATTTGGGACCGGCCCGGTCCGGCTTTTGGTGCTGCCAACGGATGAGGAACAGGTGATCGCGCGCGCCACCCATGCAGCGTTTGTGGCCGGGACGGGGGCGCGGGGGAGCAGTTGACAGGGTGCCGAGCGGCCACGCTTCGGTTTCCGCGCCGTTTCCGGACCTGACGATTTTGGGATCCGCCCCTCAGATCGGCGGCGCTGTCTTGGGACTGGGCTGTTTGGGGATGCGGGCCGTGGGCTGTTTGCCTGATCACCGTCGCTTCTGTTAAGCCGCGGCTTTATCGGCGCGTTTTGGCGGACGCGTTGCGCATGCTGGCATGGGCTCGGCTTGGACCGCGCGGTTCCCGGGGGCAGAGCGCGGGCGTGGTGGGGCCAGCGCGACAGCCGTTTTTTGGGCGCGGTCGTTATGGCAGCGCCGCGTCTTTGGCAATTTCCGTTCACATTGGATCAGTAAACGCTCTAGACCCCGCCTTTCGGGCAGGGCGGGCCTCACGCGGGCAGAGAGGTCGTGGCGGCGATCCTTGCCGCCGGCGCGGTTTTGCGATGCCGCGGGCAGGCCGCCTTGATCAGGGCCAGGTGGCAACCGGGGGCAGCGACATCAGAACGGCCTCTGGGTTATGGCCGGTTTGCAGGCCGAACTGGGTGCCCCGGTCATAGACCAGGTTGAACTCCGCATAGCGCCCGCGCTTGACCAATTGCCAGGCACGGTCCTCATCGGTCCAGGGCTCTGCCATATGCCGCTCTGTCAAAGGGACGAAAGCGTCGATAAAGGCGCGGCCGACATCCTGCGTAAAGCGGAAATCGGCCTGCCAGTCGCCAGTGCAAAGGTCGTCATAGAAAATGCCACCGACGCCGCGCGCCTCTCCCCAGTGGCGGATCATGAAATACTCATCCGCCCAGGCCTTGAACCGCGGGTAATAGGCCGGATCATGCGCGGCGCAGGCTTTTTCCAAGACGTGGTGGAAAAACGCCGTGTCCTCAGACACTTCAACCATGGGATTGAGATCCGATCCGCCGCCGAACCTCCAGGCGCCCGGCGTCCAGAACATGCGGGTGTTCATGTGAACGGCCGGCGTTTTCGGGCTTTGCATATGCGCGCCCAGGCTGCTGCCCGACGCCCAAAAGCGGGGATCGTCGCCGAGGCCGGGAATTTCCTTGCGCGCCGTCAGGCTGCGTTGTGCCTGCGCGCCAAGCTGTCCATGGACGGTTGAGATATTGACGCCCACCTTCTCAAACACGCGGCCGCCGCGCATCACGCTCATCACCCCGCCGCCCGCGTCGCTGCCGTCATCGCTGGCGCGGTGGGTTTCCTTGCGCTGGAACCGTCCGGGATCGCGGTCTTGGTGCGGACCCTGGTCTTGCGCATCTTCCAGCGCCTCAAACGCTGCGCAGATTGAGTCGCGGAGTGTCTCGAACCAGGCGGCGGCCTCCGCCTTTTCGGCGGCCATCGGATCCGGGTCGGTCATGGTGTCTCCCCCTGCGTGTCCCGTTCACGCGCATCTTTCGGCCAATTTCTGCGGGAGTGCAATGCGAGGGGCTGACAGAAAGTCGCAACCGGGGTATACCACGGGCGACTCATGAAGAGGAGGAGCGTCGATGATGCAATCTGGACGAGCGTTTAACGCCTAGCAGCCCGGATTGCGGGCCGCTTTCGGCCCCGACACCTCCTTAACTCCCGTTACATCCGGCTCGGTTTCGTGCCACCGCCCGTGGGAGGGCTTCATGACCCGTTTTCGCACCGATCAATGGGGGCCGAACGCCCCTCACAGCAACGCTGTTGGACACGACACTGCGCAGTTGCCCCTGCGCCTGCCTTTGGTGACGGAAACCGGAGGATGGGCGCTGGTGGCGTCTTCGACCGCTGCGCTGGCGGCGCGGGCTGCCGCCAATCTGGAGCCGCCGCCGCGGGCCGTGCTTGCGCCACGCGTCCCGTCAGAGGCGCGCGGCAAAGCAACGCCGGACGCGCGCAGTTCGGCAACGCCCGAGGCGCGCACAACACCCGTACCAGAGGCGCCCGCCACAACCGTGCCTGAGGCAAGAGCCACACCCGTGCCCGAGGCGCAGGTGGTGCTGGCGAAGTTCGCCGCTGCCTGGGTCTTCTATCTCT
>CALCPC010000721.1 GCA_937900975.1 uncultured Paracoccaceae bacterium | reverse complement strand
CAGGCCATCGCCGTCGATATCGGCGTCGGCTCCGTCCTCGATCCCGTCCCGGTCCGTGTCTTCCCAGCGCGCCGGATCGGTTGGGAACCCGTCGAACGCATCCTCGACACCGTCAGCGTCCGTGTCGCTGGCCAGCGGCACCTGTTTGCCGCCCCATTCGGACGCAAAGTCGACCTCCCCGCCCGCCATTGCGATGGCCATGATCGTCGGCTCGATTTCCGACATGAAGAGGCGGCGTTGCTCCTGCGGAAGACCCAAGTGCCCGCCCGGGCGCCACCCGACCTGCGGCAGGGCGCGCAGGGCCCAGGCCATGCTGGTCCGGTCCGTCACGGTCACGTTGCCCTGTTGACCGGCCGACAGGCGCGCGCCGGCGATCATCACCATCATCAGTTCTTGGATCTCTCGGTTTGAAAAGTGTCGCCGAAGCTCTTCGATATGGGCGGCCGTCGTCCGCCCGGGCAGAGGACCCGCATCGCGCGCAAAGCGCAGCGCGGCCATCTCGGCGGCGCTGAACCGTGTCGAACGCTCAATGTCAAAAAGGTCATAGATGTCGGCCATCGCGGCCTCGGTCACCACCCCGTCGGGCGCCGCGCTTTGCAGAAACTCATAAAGCCATCGTGCGCCGTGCACCTGGCAATGCACGCAACCGGACGCGAGTTGATAGGTGACGAAAACCTGCCAAAGGAATTTCATCGGCAAGGCGCGATCCCCGGCGGCGAAATAGTCCTCGATCCGGGACGTGCCCATCGCCGTCTGCCGCGTCCATTCCGTATCGAAATTGATCCGATCGCTGAACGGGACCGGGGCGATCGCCGTTGCGGGCGGGATGTAGTAAGCCCAGTCGTAGGCGGCGACATCGAAGGGCGGAACGGAGCGGTCTGGCAGGTTTTCTTCCGCCAGCCCCGGTGCGGCCCAACGGTCGTGATCGACGGGGTAGGCGTCGAACGGATCCTCCACGCCGTCCCGATCACTGTCCATCGTGATGCGGGAAATGTCGTAGCCGGTCACGGCGTTCAACCAATCCGCCTCAAACTGCGCGGCCGGCGCGGAAAGATCGGCGCGCATCCATCCGCTAAGGATCTCTTGCCGCGCGGCCTCCATGATCTCACCCGCGAACAGCGCCGCCCGTTGTTCTTCGGGGCTGGAACGGCTGTTCTTGCCCGCCGACCACCCCGCCCGCGCCAGCGTCGCATTGGCCCAGTCGAGCGTCGCCTGATCGGTCGGGATCGGCAGGATACCGTCATGCACGGCGTTGGCTGCATTAAAGGAAACCATCTCGATCAACTCGGCAATCTGGCGGTCCACAAAATGGGTGCGCAGCATCGCGTGCGAGGCCGCAGTCACCTGTCCTGGCAGGGTGGAAAGCTGATCCACAAAGGTGAAAGCCGCCTTCAGGCGCGGATCTTTGATCGTGTCGATATAGCCCGGCTGCCACAGCGCCAAGATGTGCTCCACCGGCACGCCGAGATGCGAAAGCTGGATCGCACTGCGCGCTTGATGATGCGCGCTTTCGGCCTGAACCATTTGATAAAGCGTCATCTTCCATTTGTCCTCTGCCGTGAACATGGCGTCGGCATGGACCATCATGTCGCCGATCATCGACCCTTCCGTCAGATGGCGCAGGTTTGTGACATCGATCAGATGGCGGTCGTAATAGGCCATGGCCCGGTCCGCGGCGGGCACGCCGTCCGCGGCGGCGGTCGCGGCGCCGAGGGCGACGCCGGAAAGAAGCAGAGCAGGGATCTTCATCATGGTGGTCTCCTCGCTATGTGGCCTAATGCGCGTATCGCAACCGTCACCCGCTGCACCCCGGACAGCAGGACAGGGTGCGACCCCGCGAAAAATCTGCGCCAGAGAGCGCTGTCAGAGAAGAGATCCGATTGCGCATTGCCTGTGCGTTTGGATCGGTTGTTGCCAGCGCCCGGCCCACGCAGGATCAACGGGGCTGTGCTGAGGCCCTAGATCTACAGGAGCGCTGTGATGAGACCGAGATGTCTGCCCTTGATTTTCGCCGGCGCATTGACCGCCGGATTGGCCCATGCCGATGTCCCGCCCCGCTATGGGGTTCTAGAGTTTGGATTGGACGATACACTATTCGTTGCCGACGCCACCGCCGGGACCATCACCGCCTATGACCTGCCGAACGCAGGCGCGCCCCCGGCAGAAGACCGCGCGTTCAACCTGCTGGATTTGGATGCCCTTGTGGCAGAGGCGCTTGGCGCCGAAGGCCGGATCCTTTACGCCGACCTTGCCGTGCATCCGGTGACCCGGGCGGCCTATGTCTCGCTCAGCGCCAGCGTCGCCGGCAAGCCGGTAAGCGCGGTGGTGTCGGTCACTGCGGACGGGGCGGTTTCGGTTCTCGATCTTGCGGCGATCCCGTCCAGCACGCTTACGCTGACGAAGACGGCGGACGATCGGGTGACATTTTGGCGCGACATCCCCGCGCCGTCGCTGACCGTCACCGATCTCGACTTCGTTCGGGGGGAGCTTTTTGTCTCGGGCCTTTCCACGGGTGAGTTCGCCTCGACGCTGCGCCGCGTGGCCTATCCTTTCGATGGCCCCGAGACGTCGAGCAGCATCGAGATGTTTCACGCAGCGCACGGCCAGACCGAAACCCGTGCGCCAATCCGCGCCATGTCGGTTGTCGATCTCGATGGCACGGCCACGGTGGTTGCGGCCTATACCTGTACGCCGCTGGTCACGATCCCGGTTGCGGGCTTGCAGGATGGCGCCCATGTCGTCGGCAAGACCATCGCCGAGCTGGGATATGGCAACCGCCCCCTGGATGTCATCCCGTTCTCCACCGCCAATATGGAAGGTGAGGTCGAAAGCTATGTCCTTGTCGTTAATCGCGAAATGCACGCCGATCTGATCTCGATGGAGGCGATCAAGGCCGCCGCCGCGGCGCCGGGCCTGTCGCAGCCGATCCCGTATCTCGGTGCGACCGTGGGTGTGCAAACGACCCCGCTGCCCCTGTCTGGCGTTGTCCACGCCGCCGATCAGGACACCCAGTTTCTGCTGACGATGCGCCGCAACCTCGACACCGGCGCGATGGAGATGGTGTCCTTTCGCAAAGGCGCGTTCTTCCGGCTGAGCGATTTTATCAGCGAATACAACTTCCCCGATTATGCTTATTCGGACGCGGCGCCCCTGCCGCCCGGCGGCGTGCGGGCGGGCTGGCCACGCCCGGCCCGATCTTGGCGCCTTTGCGCCGCGGCCCGAAGGGCGGGCTGGCGCGCATGCCGCGGGGCAGTTGATCGGCCGCGGCCCGGTGGCCAAGGATCGTTGATCGCCGTCAAGACCTTGGCCCCATCGACAGCACGTTCTGACAGACCGTTCCGCGCCTTCGCTTCCAAGGGGCGCGCATGCCACGCGGCGGCCAAAAGCCCAGACCGCACCTAGAATTCAAGCGCTTTTAAACACCGCAGCATGGCCTGCACCTTCCCTGTCCGGTGCAGGTCGACATGCGTCACCAGCCAGACATTCACGGTCCAGGTCTCCAGGGACGGTCCGATCTGGTGTAGATCTTGCCAATTGGCCGATCTGGCAATCGGCATAAACCCGACCCCAAGCCCATGTTTGATCGCCTGTTCGATCACCAAGGCGTCCGCCGTGCGAAAGATGACGCGCTCCTCCGGCACATGTTCGGCCATCCAAGCCTCATAGGGGGCATTGGACCCCATTCGTGGGTTCCCAACGAAAAAGTGCTGCTCCAAATCCGCCAGATCGCGCGGCGCCCCTTGCTTTTCGAAATAGGTTTGGTGCGCAAACAGCCCGAACTTCAACCGGCAGTAATGCTGCACGATATAGTCCTCGTTTTGCGGCTTTAGCCCCACGCGCAGGGCGATGTGCGCCGCCGCATGTTCCAGCTTGAGCAGCGCCGCATCCGCCAACAGCGAAATGCGCGTTTTCGGATGATCGCGATGGAACGTCTGAAAGGCGGGCATCAACACGTTGGAGATCGGGAACAAGGAGGTGATGATCACTTCGCCCGACAGCTCTGACGTTTGCATCCGCACCCGGCCGGCAAAATCGTCCAGGATATCGTGCGCCCGCCCGGCCACATTCAGAAACTCCTGGCCGGCCTCGGTCAGGTGATATCCGCGGCGATGCCGGATAAAGAGCCCGACGCCAAGTTGCTGTTCCAGCGTCGCGATGTGGCGATTGACGGTTGCACGATGCACGCCCAAGACCTCGGCGGCCTTGCTGACCGTCCCTTCCCGTGCGACGCAATAGGCCGTGTGTATCTCTGTCCAGGCATCCATCGGCACGGGCAAGGGTCGGCGGAAGGCGCGTGAAAATCCATCGAAATGATGGGCATTTTATGGATCATGAGCGCGCAGAGCGTGCGCTCTACAGCGATGCATCGAACGTCTGGGGGTTCAAGCATACCAGACCGCTTTTGGGATCGTGCTTGCGCGCGACGGCGCCAAAGCGGGCGTTTTGCCATTTCCCCCCATAGCGCTGCGGATTGGCGTGGGGAGCGTCTCTGCCCGCAAGGCCACCTTGTTTGAATTGAGGCAGCGTCGCCTGCCTTTACGCCATCGAAAACTGCCCTCAAATCCGTCCTTGTCTCCAGGGCGTCACATCCATGACTGGGGTCGTCTGCGCCGCTTTGACCCGCCGGCACCGGCCACACGCATGCGTTCTTTCGGCACCGGGCCTCAGCGCGCCGCGCCCTTTTGCAAGGGCCGCGGCGCGGGCTGTTTTATTCTGCCTCGACCGGTTGGGCTGCAGGCTCTGCGTCTTCCTCTGGCAGGACCAATGTCAGGATGATCGCAGAGAGGCCGGCCAGCGTAATGGGCGTCGCCACGACCTGTTTTAGAAAGGTCGGCATGTGCTGGGTCGCATCGGGCACCAGGGTTACGCCAAGGCCCAACCCGAAGGAAATCGCCATGATATAGACCTTGCGGCGGTCCATTTCCTGGGTGGCGAGGATGCGAATACCGGCCACCGCGATTGTCCCGAACAGGACCAGCGTCGCGCCGCCCAGCACCGGCTTTGGCACCAGCAAAAAGGCAGAGCCAATGATCGGCAAGAACCCAAGCACGACAAGAATTCCCGCGATGAACAGGCCGACATGGCGGCTGGCGACACCGGTCATTTGGATCACGCCATTGTTTTGCGAAAACGTCGTGTTGGGGAAGGTGTTGAACAGCGCCGCGATGCCAGAGTTGATGCCATCGCCCAGGATCCCGCCCTTGATCCGTTTGATGTAGGTCGGCCCCTCGACCGGCTCTCCCGCAATGATTGAGTTTGCGGTGAGGTCGCCCGATGTCTCAATCGCAGTGACCAGGTAAATGAAGGCGATGGGGATGAAGAGAAGGATGTCGAAGCTAAGCCCGAATTGCAGCGGCAGGGGCAGCGCAAAAAGCGGCGAGTAGACGAAGATCGAGAACTCGACCAGGCCCATGCTCAGCGACTGATAGCAACCGCACAAC
>CALCPC010000720.1 GCA_937900975.1 uncultured Paracoccaceae bacterium | reverse complement strand
ATCACCCAACGGGTGCGCAAAACGACGATCCGGCCCGGCGACATCCTGCTTTTGCTAACGCCCGAGGGCGAAGGCGCGGATGTCGCCGATTGGCTTGGCGTGCTGCCTTTGGCCGATCGGGGTTTGGCGGTGACCGATGGCTCAAAAATGGGTCTTGCGATGGGTATCTTCGGCGCCGCCGTCTTGGCCGCGGCGCTGGGGCTTCTTTACCTGCCCGTGGCGCTTGGCCTGGTTGTTGTGGCCTATATTCTGACCCGCATCCTGCCCTTGGCGGAGATCTATGACCATGTGGAGTGGCCGGTTGTCGTTCTTTTGGGATCGCTGCTCCCGCTCGGCGCCGCGTTGGAGCGTTCGGGCGGGACCGAGCTTATCGCGACCAGCCTTTTGGCCCTGACCGAAGGCTGGCCCGCCTGGGCGGTGCTGACGCTGTTGATGGCCGTCACGATGAGCCTGTCAGACGTGCTGAACAACACCGCCACGGCAATTGTCGCGGGTCCGGTGGGCATCGCGATGGCCGAAAGCCTTGGCGCCTCGCCCGATCCTTTTCTGATGGCGGTGGCGATTGCGGCCTCGGCGGCCTTCCTTACGCCCATTGGCCACAAGAACAACACGCTGATCCTGGGCCCCGGGGGCTATGCTTTCGGCGATTACTGGCGGCTGGGACTGCCGCTTGAGATCCTGGTGATCGCCGTTTCGATCCCGGCCATCCTGGTGGTCTGGCCGCTCTAGCCCCGTCCGATCAAGGGGTTCACGGTCTTCGCCAGGGGCGCGTCTAAGGTTCCGCGGGCCCGGGCCCCAATTTTTCCACGCTTTGGCAGCACTTGGCGCATATCGCGGCCGCTTTTGCGCGGGCGCGCACCGGGTCTGGACGCTTTGCCGCCCGCGCCACCGGCGCGCCGTGCCGCGCCTGGCCGGTCGCGGAGGCGCCCCTGTCTCCCCCGACACAGCCAGCAGCCCGCCGCCGTGGCATGCGCTGTGCATGTCTGAAAGGAGACCGCTATGCGCAGCGCCGGCATCACAACGCCTAAGAAAACCGACGGCTGGGACCAAGACCCCGAGGCCGACATGTTCGCCTTTGTCAGCGACGCATCGGAACCGGATCCTTTGGCGGCTTCGGAGTGGAACGTAGTCCATATCGACGTCTTCCACGCGCCGCCCGCATGCGACGACCGCTCCGGCGCAGAGGAGCCGGCGCTTCCGCTTGAATTCGCTGAGGCCGACTTGATTTTGCTGTAAGTCCAACCGTCCCGCCGGGAGACGGTTTTGCCGCACGCCGAGGGTCCAGGGGGTTTTTGCGGCTTTGGGAGCCCGTGTGTCGGGTTTTCATTAACCTTCGGTCAACGATCCCAAACTTAAGCTTGGCCTTATTTGATGCTGGTCGGGGCGGCAGGATTCGAACCTACGACCTACGGTACCCAAAACCGTCGCGCTACCAGGCTGCGCCACGCCCCGTTCGGCCTTATCTCGGCCGGTCTTCGCGGCGAGTATGCCGGGAAACGCGGGCCAGCGCAAGCGCTGTCGCGGATGGGCTTGGGGGCGCGATTGACAGGCGGGGCATCCACCCTGCAAAACGGCGGGCAAGACGGGCCGCGACCCGTCATCGATTTAGGGAGAGACCGATGATTGCATCCACCCGCCGCGACACGCTCCGCCTTATCGGCGGCGCAACTGCGACCGCGCTCGCCGCGCCCGCTTTGGCCCAAGGCAAGCGCAAGATTGCCGTCGGTGCGCTGCGTTTCACCAGCCATTCGGGCAGTTTTATCGCGTTCGAGCGCGGCTATTTCGCGGATCAAGGGCTTGAGGTGGAGCTTAAATTCTTTCAGGCAGCCCAGCCGATGGCCGTCGCCATCGCCTCGGGCGACATCGATTATGCCGTGACTGCGATCTCGGGGGGCTTGGTCTCGTTGGCCGACAAGGGTGCGAGCAAGGTGATCGGCGGCGCCTCGTCTGAAGAGCCGGGGATCGACGGGCAGAAGATCCTGGCCTCCGACGCCGCGTTTCAGGCCGGGCTGACGGCGCCCGCAGCGCTCGGCGGCAAGACCTTCGGGATGACGACGGCGGGCTCTTCGTTTCACTATGTCGGCTCCAAGATCGCGGCGGCCGAGGGCGTGGAGATGTCTTTCAAGCCGCTTCAGAAAGTGGGGGCGATCATCGGCGCGCTGAAAACCGGGCAGATCGATGCCTGGTCCATCGTGCCCCATATCGCCAAACCGCTGGCGGGATCAGGGGCCGTGCATATCATTGGAACTGTGGCGGATTACGTGCCCGACTACCAGATCACAACCGTCTTCACATCCGCCCGGAATGCGGCGGAGGAGCGTGGCATGACCAGCGATTTCCTGCAGGCCTTCAGCCGCGGCGTCGCCGATTACAACGCGGCGATGATCGCGCGCAGCGGTGGCGATGCGGGCGTCGACGCGATGGTCGACCTTATCCACAAATACGTCTACACCGACCGCCCGCGCGAGAAGGCGGCGCCCTCGATCATCAATGGAACCATGCGGATCAACGAAGGGGCGGCGCTGAACATCGCCTCGGTCCGCGACCAACTGGCCTGGTTTCAGGCCGAAAACTTGGTCGACGCCGACATCACGCTGGAGACGCTTCTCGACACCAGCTATGTCGAGATCCTTGGCGCCTGAGCCATGCAGCTCACCGTCGCGGGGGTCAGCCACAGCTATGGGCCTTTGGAGGTCCTCCGCGATATCCAGCTGGAGATTCCGACCGGCGAAATCGTTGCCATCGTGGGGCCTTCGGGCTGCGGAAAATCCACGCTTTTGCGTCTTCTCGGCGGGTTAGAACGGCCGGACAAGGGCGCGGTCTTGCAAAGCGGGACAGCGCCGGACTCCCTCAACCCCCTCACCTTCGTTTTTCAGGATTTTGCGCTGCTCCCCTGGCGAAGCGTGGCGGGCAACATCTCCCTTGTTCTTGAGGATCACGGGCTTTCACGCGACGCACGGCGCGCGATTGTCGACGACGTTCTGGCGCGAACCCGGCTCAGCGACTTTGCCCGCGCGCTGCCCCGCCAATTGTCGGGTGGCATGAAACAGCGCGTCGCCATCGCCCGCGCGCTGGCCGTGCGCCCGGCGGTGATGCTGATGGATGAGCCGCTGTCGGCGCTAGACAGCCAGACCCGGGAGTTGCTGCTTGAAGATCTGGTCTCGCTGTGGACGCGCACGCCCTTCACCGCTGTTTATGTGACGCATAATCTGGCCGAGGCGGTTCGGCTTGGCCACCGCATCGTCGTCCTGTCGCGCCGTCCGGGCCAGATCCGGGAGGTCGTGACCCTGGACCAGCCGCTGTCTGAGCGCCGCGCGGGCGATCCGGCGTTGGAGGCGGTGGCGGCCACGCTTTGGTCGATGCTGCGCGACGAGGCGCGCAGTGCCGACGCGGAGCTTTTGGATGTCTGAGGTCCGTCCGGTCCGCTTCCGCGGCGGCGGGTTCAAGCCGCGCCCCCGGGCGGGCATCGGGATCTTGGTGTTTATCCTTCTGATCGCCCTGGCGGAATGGGGCACGCGGGCGGGCTGGATCTCGGCCCTGACGCTGCCGCGCCCTTCGGATGTTGGCGCCACATTTGGCGAGCTTTACGACAGTGGGCAGCTTTGGGCGAACCTTGCGCCATCGCTCAGCCGCCTTGCGGTCGGGGCCGCGCTGGGCGCCGGACTTGGCATCGTGGTCGGCGTTCTGATCGGTCTTTTCAGCCTGGTGCGTGCCGGGCTGGTCCCGCT
>CALCPC010000719.1 GCA_937900975.1 uncultured Paracoccaceae bacterium | reverse complement strand
CTGCTGATCTTGAGACAGCGATTTCTGATCCAATGTGAACGGAAATTGCTCTAAGACAGACCTCCGACGGCCCAGGTGCGCGGCCGTCGATCCGGCCCCGTCAGCCCGATCAGGACCTGCTCCCGGGACGCCGCGCTCAGCCTTCGGTCAAGGCGCGGTCTTGCAAGGCGCGCAGCGGCTTTAGAAGATAGCCGAGCACGGTCTTTTGGCCGGATTTGATGTCGGCAACCACCGTCATTCCGGGGCGCACGGGCTGCCCGGCGACGCGCGTATCGACCCCCGTATCGGCGAGTGCGACGCGGACCCGGAACACGACCTGGCCCTCGGGATTGACAAAGCTGGTGGGAGAGATCGCGGCCACCGCGCCCTCCACGACGCCAAAACGGGTGAAGTCATAGGACATGATCTTCACGCGGGTCTCCATCCCGGGGGTGATCGCGCCGATCCGATCGGCTGCGACCTCGACCTCGGCCTCCAGCGGGCTGTCGGCGGCGATGACCTCGGCGATCAGTTCGCCCGCGCCCACAACCTCATTGCGGGTGGCGACGGTCAGATCCTGGATCCGTCCGCCAGCCTCCGACCGGACGACGGCGCGCGCGATCCTGGCTTCGATTTCGGCGGCATTCTGGCTAAGGCCCACCAACTGTTCCTCAATTTCGGTTTGGCGCAGCGCCGCGTCCCGCTGGCGCTGGGCGATCAGCTCTGCCCGGCGGAGCGTGTTTTCGGTCAGCGCGGCCTCCGCCTCCGCCGCCTCGGCGGTGAGGGTGAGGAGGTTGCCCTGAAGCTGGATCCGCTCCCGCTCCACTGCGTCGCGTTCCGTAAGCCGCAGCGTCCCAAGCTCTGCCAAGGCGGCGGTCCGCTCAAACTGACGGTCGAGAAGCAGACCCTCCTGCTGCATATTGGCACGACGCTTGGCCGCGGTTTCGGCGCGGCGGGCAATGTTGGCGCGGTCTGCGGCGAGGATGTCAAGTTGCGCTGCAAGATAGCTTTGCTCGGCCCAAAACGCGGCGGCGGGGGCGTCGAAACTGCCGATGGGCGCGTCGGGCAGCCGGCCCTTTGGCTCCCGCAAAATGGCCCGCAGCCGGTCCGCCTCGTCGCTCAGCCGGTCGATTTGGGCGCGGATCGTCGTCAGTTCCCGGGTCATCGTCGTTGCGTCAAAGGTCAGGATGGTATCGCCCGGGGCCAGGTCGTCGCCCGGCTGGGCGAGGATCTGAGCCACGACCCCGCCATCGGGATGCTCAACCCGTTCGGGCTGCTGTTGGGTTAGGATGAGGCCCCTGCCAACCGTAATCTCGTCAACTGGCGTTTCGGCGGCCCAAAGGAAACCGGCAAAAACGGTCGCCGCGCAAATCGCAACGGTGGCGCGGGCCAGCCGCTTATCGTGCGGCTCGTCAAGCGCGCTGGTCGCCGTCAGCTCTGGCTGCGGCACGGGCCCGTCGGCGCGGGGCTTTGCGCGGCGGGGGCGGGACCAGGGGAGCCTTGGCATCATCCGGCTGCCCTTTCTGTGGACTGGCGGTCGACGCGCTGCAGCTTAACGCCGCCTTCGGCCACCGTGATAACAGCATCCATGGTGCGCAGAACGCTGGGTCGCTGACTGACGATGACCGAGGTCATCTGCCGGCGCCGGGCCTCCAACACCGCGTGGAGCCGATCCTCAAGATCCTGGTCATAGCCGCTGGCAGGCTCATCCAGCAAAAGCACCGCGGGGTCGGACAAAAGCGCCTGTGCGACGGCGATCGAGGACGCGACACCATTGGCGAAAAGCCGGCTGTCCAGGCTGGGATCCAGCCGGGTGTCGATCCCATTGGGCAGTTTGTCGAGCCAGGGACCAAGGCCAAGCGAGACCAGAAGCTCGGTCAGCGTCTCGTTCGGCGCGGCAGGATCGATCAGGCGCAGGTTCTGAGCGACCGAGCCGTAAAAGAACAGCGGCCGCGCGCCGACAAGGGCGATGTTGCGCGCCCGGTTTGCCAGCGACATTTGGTGAAGGTTCGCGGGCCCAAGCTGAACAAAGCCCGATTGCGGCGCCATCTGGCCGGCCATGATCTTAAGCAGCGTCGATTTGCCAGAGCCGGAGGGCCCGGTCACGGCGACGAGGACACCATAGGGCAACGCCAGCGTGGCGCCGGCGAATACGGGCATCACCGATTTGGGATGCCGCACGGCGACCGAGCGCAGCGCCAGCGGCCCTTCGATACGGTCGAGCCCCGGCTCCTCCAGACGGGCGTCTTCCTCATCGATCCGCATCAGCGCATCGATCTGGCGGACAAGCGCGCGCAAATCCGGGATCTTCGACATCAGTTGCGCGATCTGCTGGACCGGTGCGACCACGCGCCAGGTCAAGATCGTCGCCGCGACCAACTGCCCGCCGGACAGCGCGCCGGCCAGCACCAGCGTGGTACCAAGAAAGATCACGGTTGTCGCGGCCAGGGGCAGGCTGGCATGGGCCAGCGCCTCCAACAGCGAAGTCGACCAGGACAGGCGGCGGCGGCGGCGCGCAAGTTCCCGCGTGGCAAGGTCGAAGCGGTTGAAATAGACCCAGGCCAAACCGTCGCGGCCGATCTGCTGGCGGCAGGCCAGGATTTCCAGCATCAGCCGTGTCAGATGCGACTGCGCGGCGGAAAGAGAGCGCGTCCGCCGCTGGATTGGCCCCACAAAGAGCCCCGCGATCAAAAGGATCACGGCGATCAGCCCGATCAAGGCAAGGCCCAGCGGCCAGGCCAGCACCGTGATCACCACCAGCAGCATCAGCGCAATGGGCAATTCCAGCACGATAAGCGCGGGCGGGCCGCTGAAGATGTCGCGCACGGTTTCGAATTGCCGCATCCGGGCCATCTGCTCACTGATCGGGGCGCCTGTGACCATGGCCGACGGCAGCGTCAGAAGCTTGGAGAAAAGGCTGCTGCCCAGGATATATTCCATCCGTCCCGCGATGCGTCCGAAAAGCTGCGCTTTGATCGCGCGCAACGAAAGGTCCGCGGCGAAGATCAGCAAAATGCCCCAGAAGATGGCCCAGATCGTGTCGGTGTTGCGGGAGGTGACGACGACGTTGAAGATCATCATAATCGCAAAAGCGACCACCAGCGTGACACCGCCCGAAAGCAGCGTCAGGGCAAGCGCGAAGCGCAGTTCGGGCTGAAACCGGCGCAGGATCTGGCCGAACCAGCTTGCGGCCTTTTGGCTGGCATCGGGTCCAAGCCCTTCGACATTGCGCGGCTCAAACAAGATCGCGGTGTAGGTTCTTTGACGCTCAATCCGCTGGGATTTGCCGGGCAGCGGCCCGACCGCCGGGTGAAACAGCTGCCAACGGCCTTTTTTGTCCTGGGCGTGAAGCCAAAAGCCCCCCCGCCCGTCGACGACCAGCGTGGCGTTCGGGGCGCCGACCAGGGCGTGCCCGCGCAACGGCATGATGCGGCTAGTAAAGCCCAGATCGCTCATCGTTGCGCGGATCTCGGTGGGGTTGAGCGTTGTGGCGAAATGGGGAAGCGCGCCGGACAGGCGGCGCAGATGCGTCTTCCACCCCGCTTTTTCCAAAAGCAAAAGCAGCGTGGCGCCGGTGCGTGGATCCATCGGCTGCCCGGTCATGCGACCGGCGACCAAAGCTTCGAGCAAGGCGTCATAGTCGAAGCTGGCAAAAAGCGGACAGCGCGGGGGATCCTCGGCCGCGCGGGGGGGTGTCGCCATCATGCCAGCACCAGTGGGCGTTGGCGCGCGCGCGCCACAAGCGCCGAGACGTACAGCAGTAGCGTGGACATACGCAGATAAGGCGGGCGCAGCGTTGCGATTACCAGCATACGATCCGGCGCCTCAGCCATTAGCCACGACAAAAGATGCTGGTGCGATTTCCGGTCAAGCCCGGCATTGGCGTGGTCGAACAGGATGACATCGGGTTTTGTGACCAGCGCCGCGACATTGCTCGCGATCCGCATGGTGGATTGCGGAAGCAACCCCTGGCCACCGGCCGACACGCGGGTGGCAAGACCGTCGGGGCTTTGCGCCACAAAATCGCCAAGCCCCAGCGCGTTGGACAGGCGCACCGCCGCGTCGCGGTGGCGCGCCGGCGCGAAGGCTGCGATGTTTTCAAGAAGGGTGCCGTCCAGCAGCCGACTGTCATCGGTCATCACGCGCAACCGCTCTTGCCGGTCTTGCAAACGATAGCGCTCTGCCGGCTGTCCATTGATCAGGATCTGCCCGGCCTCCAGCGCTATTTCTCCGGCCAGAAGCCGCATGAAAACGTCCGAATGCGCCCGCTCTACCGCCTGGAGCGCCAGAACATCGCCCGTGCGCAAAGTCAGCGACAGGTTGCGGAGCTGCGGCGCGTCGGGACCGTCGGCGCGGGTGGTGACGGCGTCAAGCGTGATCTCTTCGATCCGGGGCAGCGGCCGGTCGCCGGAAACCCGCCGCGGCAGCGAGACGATTTTTTGAAAGTCGGCCTCGGCATAGCGTTTGCCCTGCGCGCTGGCCAAAAACGAGACAACTTGAAAGACGGGCTGAACGATCCGTCCGGTCAGCAGGATAATCGTGGCCATCGCCCCCACGGTCATCTGCCCCTCAAGCACCAGGAAGGCGCCGGCGATGCCGGTGACGACCGGGGCCAGCGTGCTGATCGAGGCGGTAAGCCCCTGCACATACTGGACCCGCCGGGCCATCTGTGCGCTGGTCGCAGCCGAGCGGCCGAGCAGCTTTTCATAGCGGCGCGACATGAAATCACCGACGCGCAGGCCCTTGACCGTCTCCATGCCGCGCAAAACCTCGGTCACGAAGCTGTGGCGCCTGGCCTCCAACTCCTGCCGGCGTTGCAAGCTTTTCTGCATCAGGCTGCGCCCCGCCCAAAGCACGAAAAACGAGATCGCGAGGAGGAGGAAGACCAGCGCGCCGATCTGGGGCGACAGAAGTGTAATGACCGAGAGGAACAGGACGGCAAAGGGCACGTCGAGGATCGCGGTGGCGGCCTCGCCCACATGTTGACTGCGCAGGCGCTCGATCGCGGTCAGGCGGGTGTAGCGGGTGCCTTCGGCGTCGGCGCTGCTTTGCGTCGGATCCTCGGTCAGCACAGCCCAGATTGCGGCGCGATACGCCTCCCGCTCAAACGTCTCACCAGAGATTTGGAGAAGCCGGCTGCGCGCAATCCGAAGCACCGCCTCCATCAAGACCGAGAGCACCACGATCAGGGCGAGCACGGCCAGTGTCTCGGTCGCCGCATTCGGGATGACGCGGTCGTAGATCTGGATCATGGCCAAGGGCACGGCGAGCGCGAGGAGATTGGACACCAAAGAGGCGGCCAAAATGCTTGGGTCCCGCTTTGCCGCGGTCAAGATTGCATAGGCTTGCACGGTGCTACCCCACTTGTCGCAGCGAGGCGAATATCCGATTTCCCTGAAGGGAGGATTAATGTCGCAGTTTGGCTGTCCACCCCTTGCGCCGCCGGTGCGCTTCGGCTCGGTGGCAGGGCGCCGGTGTCGGACCCGGGCGCGACGCCGATCCCGCACCCGATCCCGCACCCGATCCCGGCCCCGGGCCGCGCCCCGACCCCGGGTCAGGCTGCTTTAGAGCATTTTCCGTTCAAAGCAGGTCAGTCATCATCAGAAAACGCGTTCAAGA
>CALCPC010000718.1 GCA_937900975.1 uncultured Paracoccaceae bacterium | reverse complement strand
ACCGTCTGCGCCCCCTGTCCCGGAAATTCCATCGCGAGTGACATTTTGTTAACCCTCCCATCGGATCGGGCCGGTGTATCGCCCGCGCTCCAACCCGTCCAGTCGCAACCAAGCGCCCCGCCCAAGGGTTGCAATCGGGCCCGAACGCAGTAAAACGCGACATCCCTCCGCAGCAACGCACCGCGTCGCCTCTCGGATGCCGGCCGGAGGGTCAATGCCGGCATGGTGAAGCACGCTAGAAAAGGTTGAGCCCATGGCGCTCTACGAGCACGTGTTTATCGCGCGTCAAGACCTGTCGAATGCGCAGGCAGAAGGTCTGATCGAACATTTCGGCACCGTTCTCTCCGACAATGGCGGCGCCGTTGTCGGCACGGAATACTGGGGCCTGAAAACGATGGCCTACAAGATCAACAAAAACCGCAAAGGCCATTACGCCTTTATGAAATCCGACAGCCCTTCGGTCGCGGTTGAGGAGATGGAGCGTCTGATGCGTCTGCATGAAGACGTGATGCGTGTCATGACCATCAAGGTCGATCAGCACGAAGACGGCCCCTCCGCCGTCATCCAGGCCAAAAACGCAAAAGACGAACGTGGCAGCCGTGGCCCCCGCCGCGATGACCGCCGGAACTAAGGACGCACGAACATGGCAAACAAACCTTTCTTCCGCCGCCGCAAATCCTGTCCGTTCTCCGGCGACAATGCGCCCAAGATCGACTACAAGGACGTGAAGCTTCTGCAGCGCTATATTTCTGCGCGGGGCAAAATCGTGCCCTCGCGCATCACCGCCGTATCGGCCAAAAAGCAGCGAGAGCTGGCCCGCGCGATCAAGCGCGCGCGCTTTCTCGCCCTGCTTCCTTACGTCGTGAAATAAGGGGACGATCATGGACGTCGTACTTCTCGAACGCGTCGCAAAGCTCGGCCAAATGGGCGATGTGGTGACGGTCAAACAGGGCTATGCCCGCAACTTCCTGTTGCCCCAAGGCAAAGCGCTGCGCGCCACGCCCGCCAATCTCGCCCGCTTTGAGGCTGACAAAGCGCAGCTTGAGGCGCGCAACCTCGAAACCCGGCAAGAGGCCGACGCGCTTGGCGGTCGTTTGGGTGGCAAGCAGTTCATCATCATCCGCTCGGCCTCGGACGCGGGCGCGCTTTACGGCTCTGTAACGCCGCGCGACATTGCCGAGGGCGCGACCGAGGATGGGTTTTCGCTCGACAAAAAGCAGGTGGTGCTGCTCCGCCCGATCAAGGAGCTTGGCCTCCACCCGGTCAGCGTCAAACTGCATCCCGAGGTGGAAGTCGAGATTGCCGTGAACGTCGCCCGCTCCCGCGAGGAGGCAGAACTTCAGGCTTCTGGGAAAACCATCCAGGAGCTTCAGGCCGAGGCGGATGCCGAGGCGGAATTCGACATCGCCGAACTTTTCGATGAGGTCGGCGCCGCCGCCCTTGATCAGGATGACGTCATCACCGATCCGGCCGCCGACCAAACGCAGCAGCCCGACATCGACGACGACCGCTGACACATGTGCGCCGGGGCCCTGCGGCTTCGGCGCACCCCCGCGGGTTATCCCCGCGTTCCACGGCATTAACACTCGCCAAGACGGCCTGCCCCCGGTACCCCAGATGCCATCGAGCAGGGGGACACAAAAATGGCAGACGGCACACAGCCGCCCATGGCAGAGGCGACAGCCCTGCCCCACAGCATCGAGGCGGAACAAGCCCTTCTTGGCGCGCTTCTGGTCAATAACGAGGTTTATGACCGCGTGTCGGCGGTGGTGCGGGAAGAGCATTTTTTCGACCCCGTCCACCAGCGCATCTATGAAACCGCCATCCGCCGGATCCAAAAGAACGCGCTCGCCTCGCCGGTGACGCTCAAAGCGTTCCTCGAAGACGACCCCGGGCTGCAAGAGCTGGGCGGCGCCCCCTATCTCGTCCGCCTCGCCGGCGCCGCCGTTTCCCTTTACGCCGCGCGCGATTACGCTCAGATCATCTACGAGCTCGCCATCCGTCGCGACCTTATGGCGATTGGCCAGGAGATCACGCGAAAGGCCAGCAGTGTCGATGTCGACAGTGAACCGAAAGAC
>CALCPC010000717.1 GCA_937900975.1 uncultured Paracoccaceae bacterium | reverse complement strand
GATCCGGGGGCGACGCCGCGCGATGCGGTCGAGACCGCATCCAGCGCGGCGGATGCGGTCGCACCAGGGGCCGACACGCGCACCGCTGCGCTGGACGCGGACGCCGACCGGCGCGGCCCGCTGCCCCGCGCGGCGGGCATCGCCGCCGCCACACGGTCGATCACCTCACCGGCGCCCGAAGATGTGTTGGAGTCAGATTTGGACGGGCCCGTCGCGCTCGACGCCGCCGCAACCGAGGCGCTGGAGGCCGTCGCGGCGCTAAGCCCTCCCCAGCCGCAATCGGGCGAGGGCGTGCTCGCGCCAAGCCCGCTGGCCCTCTCGCTGACGGGCAGGCCGCGGGCGCGGCCCGGCGATTTGGCGGCCGAGGACCCCTAGCCAATGGACCGCACGCAGATGACCCTGGCCATCGCGGCCGCCCTTTTCGCGGCCGTTTTGCTCGGCTGGGGATTGCGCTGGATCTTCGCGCTGCTCAACCCGCCGCCGCCGCCGCCGCCAACACCCGATAGCGAATGGGCGGCCTATGCAAAATCCTGCGAGGCGGAGCGCGACCAAGCCGTGGCGCGCCGCGATGAGCTGGAGCGTCAGCTGACCAACCGCCTCACCCAAACCCAAGCTGAGCTTGACGCCACGATGGAAGGCTTGCGCGCCGCGCGGACCGAGGTGCATGACCTGGCGCGCCGCCTTTCCGAGGCCGGCGCCGCCGCCGAGTAGGCGCAACGGGCCCCCAGCCCATTCCCTGGACGGGATCGCGCGCGCATCGAAAACCGGCCCTAAGATCAGCCGCAGGATAATCTTACAGCGCTCAGTGCACTACAGGGCTTAGCCAACCCCGCCTGAAATCAAAGATCGCAGCCTGTTCTCTGATCCCTGATGCCTCTGGAATCGCACAAAACCGCTCAGAGCAATGTCCGTTCACATTGGATCAGACATCGCTGCCTCACGATCAGCATCCCGAGGATCTTGAACGCGTTTTCTGATGAAGGCTGACCTGCTTTGAGCGGAAAAGGCTCAAAGGGCGGCAATGCCCGGGTGAAGCCGGCTGAAAACGGCCCTCTCGCAACCGATCGGGCAGGGGCTGGCCGAAACCGCGCCGGACGGCTGAGCGGCGCGCGACGGCCCTGCGGAGGGCGGACCCCGTCAAGCAAGGACCCGGGATCGGAGTTGCCACCGGCGCCGCAGGGTGGCGGGCCGCAAAGACGCCCAAGGGAGCGACGCTTCTTGCAAAGGGGGCCGCCAAAACCCGGGTTGGGACCCTGTGGGCAGGCCCCGGCCGGTTCGGTCGGACTGGACCCGGCGCTAGACTTCGGACCAGCGCGCCTCTGCCACGCTGTCGGCCTCGCGCGCGTCCACCCATTGGGCCCCGGACGGTCGCGCCTCTTTCTTCCAAAACGGCGCCCGGGATTTGAGATAGTCCATCATAAAGGCCGCGGCCGCAAAGGCGGCCTCGCGGTGCGCGCTGGCCGCCGCGACCAAAACGATCTGATCTCCGGGGAAAAGCCTGCCATAGCGGTGGACGATCAAGCTGGCCTGCAACGGCCACCGGGTCGCGGCCTCAGCCTCGATGGCGCAAAGCGCACGCTCGGTCATGCCGGGGTAATGCTCCAAAACCATATCGGTCACGGCCTCGCCCCCCGCCAGGTCGCGGACGAGCCCGGTGAAGGTAACGATGGCGCCAATGTCGCGGCGCGCGCCGCGCAGCGCCACAAGCTCCGTGCCTAGGTCGAAATCGGCCTCCTCGACGCGGACGGCCATCTAGGGCCTTTTCCGTTCATATTGGATCAAAAATCGCTGTCTCAGCATCAGCATGTCTGATCCTGCACGCGTTTTCTGATGCAGCGTAAGTCTCATGGAACGAAAAATGCTCTAGCCCCCCGTCATTGGCGGAAAGAACGCCACCTCGCGCACGCCCCGCAGCGGCGCCTCTACCCCGGCCAGTTCTTGATCCACCGCAATCCGCACTGCGCCGAGATCGGCGAAGGCCAGCGCGTAGCGCTCTAGCAGCGCCGACATGTCACCGATCAGATAGGCAAACGTAGCGGACACGATAAAAAAAAGCTAGAGGGGGCGGCCGAGGGGGG
>CALCPC010000716.1 GCA_937900975.1 uncultured Paracoccaceae bacterium | reverse complement strand
GAGAAGCCCTGAAAGAACGCGATATCGCCCCGTGCATCCCGCCGCGCGCCAACCGCAACGAGCCCCTTGCCTACGACGCCGACCTCTACAAGCGCCGCAACCTTGTCGAGCGGGTGTTCGGATGCCTCAAGGACTGGCGCCGCATCTCCATGCGCTACGACCCATGCGCCCACACCTTCATGAGCGCCATCTGCATCGCCGAAACCGTCATATTCTGGTTATGAGTCCTGAGCCTAGAGCGCTTCACCCCAGATGAATGCGCCAATTACCTCGTAAACGCAGGATGCGCTTCTGTGAAAACCTGAAGCGCTTTAGACCTCTGACACACGCGCGGCGCGTCAGGATCATCTTGCCAAACTGCTGGCGCCGATGGGCCAGGCGGGCACCGTTTCGAAAGCGTGCCTCCCTCTCCAGGTTGGCGCCATAAACCCCGTCGTGCTCAGGCGGGTGCCCGGACAAAACCGCGGGGCGATCCACCTTCTGCAGCGCGACCACATCCGCCTCGGCCATCAGCGCTTGCTGTAGCGGCCGCATTGTGTGGCGCGGAACGGGCGTTACGCCCCGCCGCGGAAGAGAGAGAACCCCCAGGGCGTGAACTTGAAAGGGATATGGAAGTGCTCGGACACCCGGTCGATCCCGAATCGGAACACCGCGTCCTCGACAAAGGCGGGCCTCGGCAACTCCACACCGTTCGCGCGGTAGTATGCCGCGACACCGAAGGTGACTTCATAGAGCCCCCGGGTCACGCCGACCCCGTCGGCGACCGGATGCAGGAAATGGCCGTTCTCGGCGCAGTGTCCCTCGGCGACCTCCCCCCGTCGGGCTGGGTGCGTCTGAGCAGGACGGAGAGGTTAGCGGCGGGGACACCATGAGCAACATCGACGGCATGGACAGAAAACCCGCCGGCCTAGGGTGCCGGATCAGTCAAGCGGCGACCTCAAACTCAGGCCCGTCATAGGTGATTTCGACGGTCATCCTGCCCTCCGCGATGTCGGTTGCGAGCCCCGCGATTTCCTGGCGGACCGGTTCCGGCACTTCTCGGCCCATTGAAAGCGCAACGGCGTCTTCGCGGATCCCCAGATGCACGATCTTGCCGGGGCTGAGCCCGCTCTCAATATCGGAGACGGCGCGCACCACCCCGAGGTCGATCCGCGCCATGGCCGAGGCGACGAAGACCTCCGGATCAATCCTGCACCAGTCCGCCGCGTTCCCGATCTGGCGCGCGCCCGTTTCGCGGCAGGCCCGCGTTGCCCCTCTGCGGGCGGCGTTGAGCATCGTGAAGATGGGGTCGGCGCCCTTGGCGACAAGGGCCCGCGCCCAGGCCTCGGTCACGGCGCTGTCGTCTTGCGTGCCGCAAAAGCCCGTCACGAGACGGACGCTCTGATCGGCATATCGAACGCCTGAGGCAAAGGCGGCACGGCCCTTCAGGCCGGGCAGGACGCGGTGGCCGGACAGATGGCCGACCGTCCCCGTTCGGCTAATCCGCACGGCCAGCACTCCGGCCAGAAAGGCCGATTGCTCTTGCAAGACGTCATAGCTGGCCAGATTGGCGCCGGTCACATTGCCCTGCACCACAGCGAAAGTCCGGTCGGCGAAGGCCTCCGCGACCTCGGGCACCACCTGGTTGCCCTGCCCGCCCACAAAGACGATGCCGTCTGAGTGCAGGGCTGCCCCGCGCAGCGCCTGTGTCATGGCGGCAGCGTCGTAGGGCACACCTCTCACCACGTCGACATCGGGGCCCGGAAGCGCCTTGACGCCGGCAAGAGCGCACTGGTTGAACCCGCCGTCATGGAGTTCTCCGACGAAAATCACCGATAGCTTCATGCCATGTTGCTACGCATAGGCGGGGACACGAAAGCGCCCCGCCTACACGCCCTCACCCGTTGACTTTGGCCGCCTTGATCAGCGGCTCCCATGTCGTGATCGTGCCCTCGACGAAGGTCGTGAACACGTCGGCGGACATCGGCGTGTGCTCGACACCGAACTGGGCGAGGCGTTCGACCACCGGCTCAAGCTGCATGATCGCGGCCACCGTGTCGTTGATCGTCTTGACCATCTCCGGATCCATCCCGGCGGGACCCGAAAGCCCGGTCCAGTTCTCGATCACGATGTCATGCCCCAGCTCCCGGAAGGTCGGGATTTCGGGAAAGGCCGCCGATCGCTCAGGTGCGGCGAGCGCGATTGGCTGGGTTTCGCCTTCGGTGATCAGATCGCCATTGAGGGCGACCATGTCGTAATAGGCCTCCAGCACACCGGCGCGGAAGTCCTGAATGGCCGGCGCGCTGCCCTGGTAGGGGACATGGATCTGTTCGATCTCAAGCGCGATGTCGACCGCCTTGCCAAGGATATGCGTGATCGAGCCGACACCGGACGAGCCATAGGTGATGCCGTCGCCCTTAGCCTGTGTGATGTAGGCGTCAATCGTTGTGATCCCGGAGGATGGCTGCACGAACAGCGCCGGCGTCGAGGCCCCGAGATACGCGATATGCGTAAAGTCCCCCATCGGATCGTAAGGCAGGTTATCGAACTGGGTCGGTGCTATGGTGAAGGGCGCATTGTTGCCCAGGATCAGCGTTGTGCCGTCCGGTGCCTGCTCGGCCACGAAGTCCGCGGCAACGGTGCCGCCTGCGCCGGGGCGGTTGTCGACGACCGCTTTCTGGCCGTACTCGCTCTCAAAATACTGCGCCAGCACACGGGCGATCAGGTCGCTCGTGCCCCCCGGCGGGAAGGTGACAACGATACGGACCGGCTCATCCGTCCATTTGCCGGGTTCGGCAATGGCCGGTGTGGCGAGGACGAGGGCAGCCGCCCCGATGGCGAGGAGGTTTTTCATGGTCTGATTATCCTTTTTTAGAGGTGGGGAGTGCTTCTGTCTCGGATGGGGCAGTGGCAGCGCGCCGCCGTGCCCTGAGCGCGGAGGCAATGGCGTAGACAAGAAGAAGGACGGTGATCAGGATCAGGATCCCGCTGATCGGGCGCGTCAGGAACACGGTCGCGTCGCCGCGCGACAACAGCATCGCACGGCGAAGCTGTTCCTCCATCATCGGGCCGAGGACGAACCCGATTAGGAACGGAGCCGGCGCAAACCGGTAGAGCCGCATCAGATAGCCGGCCCAGCCGAAAGCCAGCGTCAGCCAGATGTCGAAGACATTGTTGTTGAGCGAATAGACCCCGATGCAGATCAACACGATGATCGTCGGATACATGTAACGGTAGGGGATCTTCAGAAGCCGCACCCAGAGCCCGATCAGCGGGATGTTTAGGATCAAAAGCAGGATGTTTCCGATCAGAAAGCTTGCCACCAGCCCCCAGAACAGGTCCGAATGCTCGACCAACAGTCTCGGGCCGGGAACGATCCCGTACATCATCAGCGCCCCGATCACGAGCGCCATGGAGGCGCTGCCCGGCACGCCAAGCGTCAGCGTCGGGATGAAGGCGGTCTGGGTGGCGGAGTTGTTCGCGGCCTCGGGGACGGCGACGCCTTCGATGGCCCCCGTTCCGAATTTGGCACGGTTGGGTGAGACTTTCTTCTCGACGGCATAGGCCACCGCAGACGCCACCGTCTGCCCAGTGCCGGGCAGTGCGCCGAAAAAGCTGCCTATCCCCGACCCGCGCAGGATCGGCGCGACCATCGCCTTCCACTCTGCACGGGACGGGTAGAACTTCTTGTAGTCGATCTCGTTCTGGAACGCGCCCTTCGCGTTGGCCCTGATCGAGACGATCAGCTCGCCCACCCCGAAGAGCCCCATGGCCACGATGACCAGATGCACGCCGTCCCGCATCTCGGGGATGTCCATCGTAAAGCGCTCCGCCCCGGTGGTGATGTCGACGCCCACCGTCCCCAGCATCAGCCCGGCCACCACCATCGTGATCCCCTTGACCGGGTTGCCGTTCGACACGGCGGAGGCCGCGACGAGCCCAAGCAGGATGGCCGCAAAATACTCCGTCGGCCCGAACTTGCGCG
>CALCPC010000715.1 GCA_937900975.1 uncultured Paracoccaceae bacterium | reverse complement strand
CGAGCGCGGGCTTTGGGTGCCCAAATCGAACCACGCGCGCGGTCTTTTGCGCAGCCTCGCGGACACATCACCCGGTTCTTGACGGTAGGGATCGGGTTTGGCGGGCACCGGCAGGGGGGACGGACACTGACCGAAATCAGCGGCGACATCCACCAAGGCCAAAACGACGGCTGCGCGGGTGAAAAGCGCATCGACGCGCGTCTCGAAACCAACGCCGCAGCCAGGCACGGCGCCGTTTGGGAGGGGGCTGCCCCGCTGGGCGCCCAAGTCGGCGGCCAGTTTTCTGGCGGCCCTTCGGCCGTGCCGATCACCATGGGGACGATTGCTCATCCCCGGGCCGTCGCGCCCGCGCGGCGCATGCGGTGGATCGCCATCGCACTGACGGCTAAAACCCACCGCCCGCGCACGCCGAAGGGGCCCGCGGCCCTAGTCAGGGCATCGGCAGTGGCCGCGCCCTCTGGGGAGCCCCCACCCCGCTTATCCCGCATGCGCGCGCATCGCACGGGTTGCCGGGCCGCAGACGCACCTTGTCCCGCCAAGACAGCGCGCCCCCCGGCGCCACACCCGCGCGCCCACCACACTGGCCCGAACCGCAGAATGGGAGTTTCACATGACCGACGACACCGCCCGCCACGCCGAGAAGATGGCCAAGAAGAAAGTCGCCCGCGACAAGATCATGGCGACAAAGACCGAGGAGAAGGGCCTTGTCATCGTCCACACGGGCAAGGGCAAGGGCAAGTCTTCGGCAGCCTTTGGCATGATCTTTCGCGCCATCGCCCATGGCATGCCCTCGGCCGTGGTTCAGTTCATTAAAGGCGGTATGGACACGGGAGAGCGGCGGCTGATCGGCGACCATTTCAGCGATCTTTGCCAGTTCTACACGATGGGCGAGGGGTTTACCTGGGAGACTCAGGACAAGACCCGAGACATCGAGATGGCCCAGGCGGCCTGGCAAAAATCGAAGGAACTGATCGCGGACGACCGCAACCGGATGGTGTTGCTTGACGAAATCAACATCGCGCTGCGCTACGATTACCTCGACCTGGCCGACGTGCTGGCCGTGCTGGCCGCGAAACCGCCTATGACGCATGTCGTCCTCACCGGCCGCAACGCGCGCGAGGATCTGATCGCCGCGGCCGATCTTGTGACCGAAATGGAGCTTCTTAAACATCCCTTCCGCGCCGGCATCAAAGCGCAAGCAGGGGGTGAATATTGACATCGGCCCGCTTGGCGACGCGGGCGGGGCCGGCGGGCGGGAACGGGCTGCGTCCATGCGTCGATCGAGCCTGTCTGGATGCGGGGCTTTATGGACAGCCCCCGCCTGCGCGGCGCGCTTGTCCTGCCGTCCGCGCGGTCGCTTTCGTGCGGGCTCGTCGGGGGGGTCGGTCTGATGCGCGAAACCTTTCGCCCAAACCCGCGGCGGTCAGTCCGCAATTCCGGCGCCCCAAAGGCCTTTGCCGACCCCGCTTTCGTTGGCGCCGACCGGATTTTTTGGGCTTCCCTTCACCGGGTGGCAGCCTTTCACGCCCGGCGATGTCGGGGCGGTGGCGGCGATTTGCATTTCTCTTGTCCTTTTTTCGCCGCCTAGTTCTGGCGCAGTCTCGCCCTGTCCCACCGCGCGCATCCTGGCGGCCCCGCCGTCGATTGCCGGAAACCTGCGCGTCGGCTCACCCGTCCGCGCGCTCAGTCTGGGGGCGCAACCCCGGCCCGTGCCATGGCCGACACCGCGCCAACCGGACCCGAAGCGGCGTATGCAATCCGATTGTCGGTTTTCGAGCCCATGGCGCGCCTTTTCCCATTGTCTTCGCGCGGGCACCGGCATCAAAAATCGTTGAACCGCGCAGCCTTGGACCCCTTAGATCCCCGACATGCCCGCGACCGTAAAACGGTATACCCTGACCCTGCCTGGGCTGCCCGCGCTCCGCATTGCGGTGCTGGCGGATATTCACGCCTGCGCGCCGTGGATGACGCTGCGCCGGATCGAGGCAATCGTTGCGCAGACCAACATGCTCGGCGCGGATTTGATCGTCCTTTTAGGGGATTATGTCGGCCATGTGCTTTTTGCGCGCCAACTCCCGCCGCGCCCGGTGGCCGGGGCTTTGGCCCGTCTTCAGGCGCCGCTTGGCACCTTTGCGGTCATGGGAAACCATGATTGGCGCGGGACGAAGGCGGGCGCGGCCGACACCCCCTGGCACCGCGCGTTTGAGGCGGAGGGCATCCCGGTTTTGCAGAATGCGGCGCGGATGCTCGACCATGACGGGGGCCAGATCCCACTTGTCGGTATCGACAGCCAACGCGCGTTCGGCACGCCGCAGCATGGCCAGGATCGGGGGGCCGATGACCTTGATCGCGCGCTTTCCGGCCTTGACGCCAGCGCATCCGCGATCCTGCTTGCGCATGAGCCCGACATTTTCCCCGATCTGCGGGATCCGGTCCGGCTGGTCCTGTCGGGCCACACCCATGGTGGTCAGATCCGCGCTTTCGGTCGGTCTTGGATCGTGCCTTCCCGCTATGGGCGCCGCTACGATTGGGGGCATTTTCAGGCGGAGGGGCGGCACATGATCGTCTCCGGCGGGTTGGGCTTTACCGGTCTGCCGCTTCGCCTCAGCGTCCCGCCCGAAATCACGCTGATTGAACTTCTGCCAATGTCGGGGTGAGGGGGGTGCGATTGTGGCGAGCCTGATGATCCAAGGCGCCGGTTCTAACGTTGGCAAATCCGTGTTGGTCGCGGGGCTGTGCCGCGTGGCCCGCCGCCGGGGTCTGCGCGTGGTGCCGTTTAAGCCGCAAAACATGTCCAACAACGCCGCAGTGACCGTGGATGGCGGCGAGATCGGGCGCGCCCAGGCGCTCCAGGCGCTGGCCGCGGGGGTGGAGCCTCTCACGGATATGAACCCCGTTCTGCTAAAGCCCGAAACCGAGACCGGCGCGCAAGTCATCGTTCAGGGCCAGCGGCGCGCGACGCTGCGCGCGCGCGCGTATGCAAAGCTAAAGCCCAGCCTGATGGCGCCGGTTCTCGACAGCTTCCGCCGGTTGGAGGCTGCGGCCGATCTGGTGCTGGTCGAAGGCGCCGGCAGCCCGGCGGAGGTTAACCTTCGCGCGGGCGATATCGCCAATATGGGCTTTGCCACCGCCGCCGATGTGCCTGTTGTTCTGGTCGGCGATATCGACCGTGGCGGCGTGATCGCACAGCTTGTCGGCACCCAGGCCGTGCTAGATCGGTCCGACGCGGGGCGCATTAAAGGCTTTCTCATCAACAAGTTTCGCGGCGATCCCAGTCTCTTTGACGCGGGCTATGACCTGATCGCGGCGCGCACGGGATGGCGCGGTTTCGGGACGCTGCCCTGGTTTGCAGAGGCCCGCCGCCTGCCCGCCGAGGATGCACTCGACCTGCGCCGTCCCGCCGCCGGGCAGGGGTTTCGCATCGCTTGTCCTGAGCTGAGCCGGATTGCCAATTTCGACGATCTCGATCCCCTGATCGCTGAGCCCGGCGTCTCGCTGACCATGGTGGCGTCGGGCCAGGCGCTGCCCGGGGACGCCGATCTGGTGATCCTGCCCGGGTCGAAATCGACCCGCGGCGATCTTGCCCATTTTCGGCGTGAAGGGTGGGACATCGACCTCTACGCGCATTTAAGGCGGGGCGGCGCGGTCCTTGGGCTTTGTGGCGGCTATCAGATGTTGGGCCAGCGGATCGACGATCCCGATGGTATCGAGGGGCCGGCGGGCAGCGACGCCGGGCTTGGCCTTCTTGACGTTGTGACCGCGATGTATCCGGCCAAACAACTGACGCGGGTAAGGGGCACGCATGTTGCAACGGGTGCCGCGCTGACGGGCTATGAAATCCATATCGGTGCGACGGATGGCCCGGATCGAAGCCGCCCTTTCGCCCGCATCGCGCAAGGTGCCGGCGACGGCCCGGCTTTGACCGGGGAGGGTTCCGGGCGCGACGAAGGCGCGGTGCGGGCCGATGGCCGCGTGGCGGGCACCTATCTTCATGGTGTCTTTGCAGCGGACGCGTTCCGCCGCGCGTGGCTGACCGCCGCTGGCGCCGCACTGCCCCCCGGCCCACGTTACGCGGCCACTGTGGAAGCGACGCTGGACGCGCTGGCCGACCATCTTGAGGCCCATCTCGACATCGACGCGCTGTTTGCCCTTGCCGAAACGTCAGGCGACCAGAGAGGGCGCGCCCTCTGACCTGGCCACAGGGCGCCGCCGCGCCGATGCCGCAAGGTCCCGGGCGTCGGTGCAGCCGAGATGCAGGGGATCGGGTAAGGGCCCAAGAGCATTTTCCGTTCAAAGCAGGTCAGTCATCATCAGAAAATGCGTTCAAGATCAGCATCCTGCTGATCTTGAGACAGCGATTTCTGATCCAATGTGAACGGAAATTGCTCTAA
>CALCPC010000714.1 GCA_937900975.1 uncultured Paracoccaceae bacterium | reverse complement strand
CGCATGAGGGCGATCAGCTGGGGCGGGATGTCCGCGACCGTGGTCGGCTGAACGAAAGCGACCGCCGGGAGGATGCCTACAGGTTTCGCACGCCAATGCTGCGCAACGTCGCGCTGACGGCGCCTTACGGCCATAACGGCGCCTATCCGACGCTGACGGGCATCGTCCGCCATCACCTGGACCCAAAGGCCGCGCGCGCCGCGTGGGACCCAGCGCTAGCGGATCTGCCGCCGATCCCAAAGCTGGCCGCCGTGGATTTCATCGCGCAAGCCGATGCGCGCGAGACCGCGCGTCAGGCGGCCAGGATCGACATCGCGCCTGTTGCGCTCAGCACCGATGAGGTGGCAGATATCGTCGCTTTTCTCGGCGCTCTGACCGGCGGGGACAGCACGAAGGGGCGGCTCGGCCGACCCGATAGGGTGCCCAGCGGGCTTGAGGTCGACTAGTGTGACAAGACTTTTGATTTGCGGCTCTGCCGTTACAGACCTGATTTTTGAGGTCCCGGACTTTCCCACCAAGCCCGAGAAATACACAGCCGAAGCGGCGCGCATCGTGGGCGGCGGCTGTGCGGGCAACGCCAGCGTCGCCGCGGCCCGGCTGGGCGCGGACGTCACCCTGGTGGCCCGCGTGGCCCGGGATCTGATTGGCGACATGACCCTGGCCGACCTCACAGCAGAGCGCGTCGACACCGCGCATGTTTTGCGCAGCGATCACGGACAATCCGCCTATTCCGCCATCCACATCACCCCGGATGGGGAGCGGATGATAACCGCGTTTCGGGGGCGCGGCCTGGCGGAAACCGCTGACGTCTCACAGCTTTCCGCGGACGCCGTGCTGGTCGACACCCGCTGGCCCGCAGCGGCGGAGACGGTGCTGGCGCGGGCGGCGACACTGGGCGTGCCTGGCGTTTTGGATGCGGAGGCGCCGGTGGCGGATGCTTTGGCCTTTGCGGCAAGCCATGTCGCCTTTTCCGCGCAGGGGCTGCGCGCTTACGCGGGGGTGCGGGATCTGCGCGCGGCGCTTGCCACTGTCGCCGCGCGGCTGCCGGGCTGGGTTTGCGTCACTGATGGGGCGGCGGGCGTGACCGTCGCCGGCAATCCGCCGCAGCATTTTCCCGCCTTTCCAGCCGATGTCGTCGACACGCTCGGCGCCGGCGATGTCTGGCACGGCGCCTTTGCGCTCGCGCTTGCCGAGGGGCGGGGGGAGGACGGCGCAATCCGCTTTGCCTCCGCCGCCGCTGCGCTGAAATGTCAGAGGCCCGGTGGCCGGCTTGGCGCGCCCGACCGGGCCGAAACCGACGCTTTTTTACAAAGGATGACCCGATGATGCTGACCCCCGGCAAGCTTTGGGGCTTGCGCCGGATGGCCGATGCCTCCGGCCTTTTCAAGATGACGGCCGTGGACCAACGCCCGCCGATCAAAAACCCGATTGCCCAGCATCTCGGCACCGATACGGCGCCGTGGGAGGAGGTGGCGAAGTTCAAGTCGCTGCTGGTCGAGACCTTGCAGGACGCGTCGTCAGCGATGCTGCTCGACCCGCATTATGCGATCCCGATGGCCATCGACATCTACGCGCCGGCCAAGGGGTTGATTGTGACGCTGGAGGATTCTGTCTTTCAGGACACGCCGGGCGGGCGGATCTCGGCCGAGATCGACGATTGGTCGGTCGAGAAGATCAAGCGCATGGGCGGTGACGCGGTCAAAGTGCTGACCTGGTACCGCCCCGACGCAAGCGCCGAGGTTCTTGCGCGGCAAAAGGATTTCTCAAAACGGGTGGGGGAGGCCTGTGCCCGGTATGACATTCCTTACCTTTTTGAGCTTTTGGTCTACCCGCTGCCCGGCGATGCGAACGAGACGAAGGAGTATGTGGAGATGGCCGCGAAGCGGAGCGATCACGTTCTCGCCTCGGTGGAGGAGTTCGCGCATCCCGATTACGGCGTCGATGTGTTCAAGCTGGAAAGCCCCGTCGCGGCACCGGCCGCCGATGGATCGGCCACGGTGCAGGCGCTGTTTGACGAAATGGGCCGGTTGGCCGGGCGGCCCTGGGTGATGTTGTCGGCGGGCGCGGACAAGGCCGCGTTTCGTCAGATCCTTGCCCATGCCTATCGGGCCGGCGCATCGGGGTATCTGGCGGGGCGCGCGATCTGGCTCGACGCCTTTCACCACTATCCAGATTGGGCCGCAATCCATCGGGAGCTTGAGGATGGGTCGCTCCCCTATATGAATGATCTCAATGCCTTGACCGACATGTCGGCGCGGGCTTGGTTCGATCATCCGGTGTTCGATGGCGGCGCGGCCTTTCGCCCCCGGTCCGCGCAGTTTCGCCACGACTATCCGGGTTTCTGATGGCCGTCATAGGGATCTTGCCGCTCGCCCGGCCGACCTTCGATGTCGCCTTGGCGGAAGAGAAGCTGGCCGAGATGCTGCGCCGGTTGGAGGATGCGGGGCACAGGCTGATCGGCCCGCGCACCTTGCTTTTTGACGGGCCGTCGACGGAGGCGGCGCTGGCGGCGCTTGCCCGCGCGCGTCCCGATCAGCTTTTGATCCTGCAGGTCACCTTCACCGACGCCCAGGCGGTGGTTGCCGCGGCCAATCGGTTCGAGGGACCGCTGTCCATCTGGGCGGTTCCGGAACCCCGCCTGGGGGGGCGTCTGCGGCTTAACGCGTTTTGCGGGCTGAATTTGGCAAGCCACGCCTTGGCGCGGCGGCAACGCAAGTTCAGCTGGCTTTACGCCGCGCCGGAGGATGCGGATGTGGCGGGGCTGCTGGCCGGGAACCGCGTTGCCAGGGCGCTGCCGGCAAGCCCCACCGCGCCAGAGGCGCCTGCCGCTGCTGCGCCCGAAGCGCCTGCTGCCACCGCGCCAGAGGCGTCTGCCGATGCCGCGCCCGAAGCGCCTGCCGCCACCGCGCCAGAGGCGTCTGCCAATGCCGCGCCCGAGGCGCTTGCCGCTGCTGTGCCAGCGGCTGTTGCGGCGCTGCGCGGGCGGCGGATCGGCCGGGTCGGTGCGCATCCCGATGGGTTTGACACCTGCGCCTATGACGCCGAAGCGCTGGAGCGTCTGACCGGGATCGCGGTCGAGGAGATCGCGCTCGATACGCTGTTCGAGACGGCCCGCGCGGCATCGCCAAGCGCCGCGGCCGCGCTTCACGCGACCGCCGCCGAGACGCTGGACGATCTCGACACCGTCGATGCCGGTGAGCTTGACCAGTCGCTTCGGCTGAAACTGGCCTTGGATACGCTGCGCCAGGCGCGTTCGCTCGATGCCTTTGCGATCCGCTGCTGGCCAGAAACGTTCACCGAGTACGGCGGCGCCGTATGCGGCCCGGTCTCACTTTTGGGCGAGGCGCGGGTCCCTTGTGCCTGCGAAGCGGATGTTTACGGCGCCGTGACGCAGCTTTTGCTCCAAGCATTGGCGGATGCGCCGGTGTTCCTGGTCGATCTGGTCGACATGGATGTGGACGATGACACCGGTGTTGTCTGGCATTGCGGGCAAGCGCCTCTGTCCATGGCCGCAGAAAGGCCGACGGCGACCGTCCACACCAACCGCCGGATGCCGCTTCTCTACCAGTTCCGGCTAAAACCCGGCCCGGTGACGCTGGCGCGGATCAGCCAGGCGGGGCCCGAACCGATGCTTGTCCTGGCCGAGGCCGAAATGTTGGACCGGCCAATGGCCTTTACCGGCACGTCGGGCGTCTTGCGCTTTCCCAAACCGGTCAAATCGGTGCTGGACCGCGTGATCGCCTCGGGCCTGGAACACCACATGGGGCTTGTCTACGGGGCGCATCGCGCGGGCCTGATCGGGGCTGCCCGGGCGCTTAACCTTCCGATTTTGGAGTTGACTGCGTGACGCTGCGTTATGGGCTGATCGGTGCCGGGATGATGGGGCAGGAGCATATCCGCAACCTTGCACTCCTGGGCGATGCCCGCATCGCGGCCCTCGCCGATCCCGATCCGACACAGCGCGCACAAGCGCTGCGCGTGACGGGGCCGGATGTGGCGGAGTTTGCCGACCACCGGGCGCTGTTGGCCGCTGGCGGGCTGGATGCGTTGATAATCGCAGCACCCAACCATGTGCATTTGCCAATCCTCAAGGATGCGTTGGCGGGCGATCTGCCGATCCTTTGCGAAAAACCGCTCGGCCTGACCCAGCGGGAATGTGAGGAGATCGAGCGCCGCGCCGAAGGCCGCCGCGCCCCGGTTTGGGTGGCGATGGAGTATCGGTACATGCCCGCCATCGCGCGGCTGATCGAGGAGGTCGCAAAGGGCACCGCCGGGCGGGTTCAGATGCTGTCGATCCGCGAGCATCGGTTTCCGTTTTTGCGGAAGGTCGGCGATTGGAACCGGTTCGCGGACCAAACCGGGGGCACGCTGGTTGAGAAATGTTGCCATTTCTTCGACCTTATGCGGCTGATCCTGAAGGCAGAGCCGTTGCGCGTGTTTGCGACGGGGGGCATGGCCGTCACCCATTTGGAGGAGCGCTATGGCGGGCGCGCGCCCGATATCCTCGATCACGCCTATGTGGTCGTCGA
Organism: uncultured Paracoccaceae bacterium; assembly: GCA_937900975.1. Lineage (GTDB taxonomy): Bacteria > Pseudomonadota > Alphaproteobacteria > Rhodobacterales > Rhodobacteraceae > Algicella. The sequence goes on along the minus strand of CALCPC010000714.1, from coordinate 1,345 downwards.
TTTCGACACCGGCGCCCGCGCGATGCTGGAGCTGTGCATGTTCGCCGAGGGCGCGGAGTGGCAGGAGGAGGTGACGGCGACCGGCAGCCGGGCCCGGATCGACGCGCGGATGCCGGGACCCACCCGGTTTGAGCCCGATGGCGCTGTCCGGCACGGACAGCTTGTGATCTCGCCCCGCGGTCGGCGCGGGCGGCGGGTCGAGGAGGTGGCGACCGAGGCGCATGTCCTGGAGGCGGGCGACCACCATGGCTCTACTTTTCGCCAACATCAGGAGTTTCGCGCGATGCTGCAAAACGGCGGTGTCCCGGCGGTGGATTTGCGCGATGGCACGATCGCCGTCGCGGGCGGCGCGGCGGCAGAGGAAAGCGCCCGCACGGGCCGGGTGGTCGATCTGCCGGATTGGAGGGGGCTTGCATGCACCGGATCGTGATTACGGAGTTTATGGACCAGGCCGCCGTGGACCGGCTGGCCACCGGTGACGCAACGCTATATGCCCCCGATCTCGCCGACCGGCAGGGGGATATTCCAGCGCTGCTTGCCACGGCGGAGGCTTTGATCGTCCGGAACCGCACGCAGGTGACCGCGGCGCTTTTGGATGCGGCGCCCGGGCTTCGGGTGGTGGGGCGTCTTGGCGTTGGGCTGGACAATATTGACCAGGACGCCTGCCGCGCACGCGACGTCGCGGTGATCCCTGCAACCGGGGCGAATGACGATGCGGTGGCCGAGTATGTCATCACCGCGGCGTTGATCCTGTTGCGCGGCGCCTGGCATGACAGCGCTGCCGTGGCTGCAGGGCACTGGCCGCGTCAGCGCCTGATCGGGCGCGAACTGGGCGGCAAGCGTCTTGGCCTTCTCGGTTTTGGTGCCATCGCGCGCAAAACCGCGCGGCTCGGCCAGGCCTTGGGGATGGCGGTTACGGCCCATGACCCGTTCTTGGCCCCCGGGGATCCCGCCTGGGGGTCTGTCCGCTCGGTCGATATCGAGACGCTTTTTGCCACTGCCGATGTGCTCAGCCTCCATGTTCCGTTGAGCGCGGAGACACGGCATGTGGTCGATGCCGCGCGCTTGTCCCAGATGCCCGATGGCTCGGTTCTGATCAACGCGGCGCGGGGCGGGGTTGTTGACGAGACGGCGCTTGCCGCGGCGTTGGGCAAGGGGCGGCCGTCTGGCGCCGCGCTCGATGTGTTTGAGGAAGAGCCCCTTAGCGCCGGGGCCGGTGCGCGGTTTGAGGGGCTGAACGTGCTGCTGACACCCCACATCGCCGGCGTCACCGCCGAAAGCAATGTGCGGGTCAGCGACAAGATCGCAGACGATGTTTTGGCGGTGCTAAACGGCCAATAAGGGG
>CALCPC010000713.1 GCA_937900975.1 uncultured Paracoccaceae bacterium | reverse complement strand
CAGCGCGGTCAGCCCCACGATTGGCCTGTCTTGGCGGCACCGCTTTAGGCGGGACGCTGGTTTTCGACTGGCGCGCCCACCCTGGGATCGCCACGGTATGGAGCATCATGGGACGGGCAGGGCTGCGCCCGATGCTGATCGGTGCGGCGGATTTTGCCGGGGTGGCGCCCATCGGTCCGATCAACATGGCGATGCCCTCTAACCCGCGACGCAGTGAACTGCCCACGCCGCTCCTCCGTCAAAAGACGCGCCCAAAACGGCCTGTAGACGATTGGCACGCATGGTGGATGGGTGCTGGGCCGGCGCGGGCAGACCGCCCGGGCCGAAGCCGCAAGACGCCGGGTCGGCGCGAACTTTGCTGGAAGGACGCGCCAAACGCGCCCGTCCGTGCTTGCGGCGCCAACGTGGCGCGCCACCCTGCACGCGTCTCATGCCGTGATCGGGACAGCGGCATGCCCGTCTTGGTGCGATGCTGGTTTCAGCCGGTGATGCCCCCGGTTGCTGGGCTTCTTCGGCGGGGGGGCTCCGACTTGCGCCGTCCGGGGGCGAGAAGCGGCGCGGGCCGTGCACCCCGCTGGGCCGGGTCGATTGCGTGTGTTGGGACCGCCTTGCCACTCTCACCCGCGCGCGCCTTTATTGACGGTATGGGCCGCGCCGTCGCTGTCCAGAGAGCTCCCTTGCGCCCCCGGGGTCAGGGTTTGCGGGGCGCCGGCGCCTCGGCGCGGGTCCGTAAAGGCGCCGTTGCCCACCGACAAGCGCAGGAGACGCGGCGTGTGCCGGTTCCAAGACGTGTTTTGGCGCGGCAGTCTGCGCACAATCCGGTGCGCGTTTCTGCGTCGGATCCCGCCAGACAGGGCCCCACCGGCCTGGCCCAGCCAAGTCTGAACGCGCCCGGGGCGCTGCCCTGTTGCCCCCCTCCAGAAGGCTTGGACGGGTCTCGGCTGGAAAAACGGGCCTCGCGTTTGGGGGACCGGCGTTGGCCTTGGTGGGTTCTGGCGCGCCTCCATGCGGCGTTTTATCGGTTTGGCGGCGCGGGTTTCTGTGACCCCTTTGGTGTTCGTGGATTGACGCGCCGGTCGCAGAGACAACGCACGAGAAGACGCTCTTCTGCCCCGTGGGGTGGGTTGAGAGTGCTAGGCCCACCGGCTGGGCGTCTCAGCCCTCATCCGGTTTTTGTCGGTCCGAATGCGGTGGGGCCGTGGTCTGAAGACGACGGGAAGGCAAGTCCGTCCAGCCCGCCGATCCTTCAGCGTGGGGTACAAGATCCGTGGACCCCACCGCGCGCCCGGCGGTGGCGCCGTGCCGCGCCCGGCTTTGCGCCGGCGATGGATGAGGAAGACGAACGCGTGCTGCGTCACGATCCGACGGCCCAAGGCAGGGAGCATGGCGATGCCCCGCTGGGTATCCCGACGGTCGCCCGGTGTTTTCAGAATGCTGAGATGGCTGGCTCAGCGAAGGCCGTATGCACGACCGGACAGCAAGCGCGGCACAACACTGCGCAGCGGGATGGGGCGGCGCGGGATGTCGGGCCGGGCTGCGACGGGTTAAGCGGTGACGGCGCGCGCGATGACAGGGCGAAAGATGGCGGATTGGGCGGTCAAGGACCGCCCGACTATAACCCCTGCGAAGCAGCGGCGCGCGCGTGTGGGTGGCGCGATACATTGATTAGTGGCGACAGCGCGCGCGATCACACGCGGCGCGATCACCCCTGCGGCGACGGGCGTTGGCCAGTTGCCGGGCAGTGCCTTCAGGGGCTATTCGAGCATCCGACCCTCTGTGCTGCGCGCAGAATTCCAGGCTGTCGCGCTCCAGGCGCGCGGGTTGGCTTCCGCGCCCACCCGTGTCGCGATGATTGGACGCCAAGCGCGGATGGAGGGGGCAAACGGGCAGGGCAAGCGGCGGGCGCGCGCCGCCGAAGGCCCGGCGACCAGGGTTTGCGCCCGATCAACCATCGCTTACCTGGCAGCGGCTTTGCGTTTGCGGCGTCGCACAGCGTTCCGCATGGCGGGCCTGGCGAACCGCGCCGACCCATCCCGGCACGAGCGTCCGCGCCCGGTGTTGCGCGGGGGCCTTGTCCCGCGGCTTTTGACCGGGCGTTTGGGTTCGCGCGCACCACACCCGAGAGAGCGCCTTGGTCTCATTGCCCAAAGCGCTCACTTCCCCCAAATGCAGCGCCGTTTCTGCGACCGGCCGGCGGTGGCCCGCCGGGTTTTCAACCGGCGGGGCGATGTGGGTTTCGGCTGCTCGGCTTATCCCGACCTTGGGGCTGGACCGCTGGCCTTACGGGGCGTGTTTCGCGATGCCAAGGCCGGGCACAGACCAATCCGACAGCCGATTTGGCCAGGACCCTGTGCCGGTGCCCCAAAAGCGTACGGACCGTGCGCTGGCGTCCCGAGGCCCCAACCCGCCCCAGTTTGCAGTGCGACCCTTTGACGGGCAAGCCCTTGGCGCCCTTCGTGGAGGGCCGCAGCGGCGCTCGGCGCGGGGCCCGATGAAACAGAGCGCGCTCAACACGCCCGATCCGGCGGAGGCGTTTGCGGGCGACAACCCGGCCCTCGTCGACGTTCTAGACCGGTTGCTCGCCCGGGGCGTGGTTTTGCGCGGTGAGGTTTGGCTTTCGGTGGCGGACGTCGATCTGGTTTTTATCGGTCTCGATCTGGTTCTGGCATCGCCCGACACAATGCGCCCCGATGCGGCGAAAAAGGGCGCGGGACAGGAATGAGCGCCGCATGCAGCATTCCGAAACGAGATCGGCCCTGCCCGGCAAGGGTCAGAGGACAAGAGATCGGCGGTGCAATCGGGCGGCGCCCGGGACAGGCCGACGCGTCGGATCGACGTCCGTCGACCCTTGGGGCGGATGGGACACGGCCGTTTTCCCCAAGGCTGGACCACCGCCAGCGCGCCCCATATGCAAAGCGGTTGCGAAGACGGTGCCGCGAAGCCGGTGCTGGGCGCGGCGCCGCACCGCCACGATTCGGAGAATGCCGGACGGGCGCCGCACAACGGCAAGACGCCGCGTCGCCGCGGGTTCGTCCCGTTTGCATGGTCAACCCTCTGGCCCCACCGCCCGAAAACTCCGCCTCCGCCGCTGCGGTGGCGCGCGCCCGATCCGGCGCCACCCGCCGCGCAGCCGTCCCGTGCAACGCCGCATGTATTTTGCACGCCGTGGCCTATCGGCGGGGCGCTGCGCTCGGTTTTGAGGCGCTGTCGGCAACATCGGCGATGCCGCGCGAGATTGGGTCTCGCGAACCTCTGTCTTCGCAGGCCGCGGACGCGCGTCGGTTCGGCGATCGCCGGCCCCAGCTCGACCGCGGATCCGAGGTGCGCGCGCGCGGCGAGAGGGAACGCTTCGGTTTTCGGCGCCGCG
>CALCPC010000712.1 GCA_937900975.1 uncultured Paracoccaceae bacterium | reverse complement strand
GCATCCGCCGCGCTGGATGCGGTCTCGACCGCATCGCGCGGCGTCGCCCCCGGAGCTGCATCGGCATCGTTGAGCGCGGTGGCGCCCGCCGCCCCCGCGTCTTCGGGTTCGACGGCCGCAACAGCACTGTCGTCTGGTGGTGCACTAGCGGAGGTTACGCTGTCTTCTTGGCGGCCCTCGGCGTTGGCCAGCGCCGCATCCCCGGCTGGGGGTGGATCCGGCTGGTCCGGCACCGCCGCGGCGCTTGCGAGGGCCCCACCCTCGACGTCTTCGCCGACAGGCGGGCCTTCCGCTTCGGCGGCGGCGGCGGCGGCGTCCACCGGGCGCTGCGGCGTTTGCCCGGTTTCAGCCAGCGCTGCGATGTCTGCGCCGGCCGCAGAAGCGCCTTCCGTGTCGATGCCGCCCGGCGTTGCACCGTCGACCGACGCGGTTTCGGCCGTTTCGGTGGGGTCCGGGTCATCGCCAGCGACGGTTGTGGAGGCTTCGCGCCCGCCGGCGGGATCTTGCCCGGCATCGGGCGCGGCGACGATCGTGTCTCCGGCGCTGGCGGGCGCGTAGGCCGCGGGCTCTTCGGCGTTGGGGGATATCGCGGTTTGGCCTGCGCCGGCCGACAGCGTGGTGTGGGCCTCCGCGGTTTCCGCGGTCTCGACGGGTTGCCCGCCCTCGGCCGGGTCCAAGCCGGGGTCCGCGGGGGCGTTGGCCGCGGCCAGGATCGGGGCGTCCTCGGGCTGGGGATCGCGCAACAGTTGGAACGTGATCCGCCGGTGCAAGGCGCGCCCCGCTTCCGTGTCGTTGGGCGCGACCGGCCGGCTTTCTCCATAGCCTTTGGAGCTGAGGAAAATCAGGTCGATGCCGCGGTCGAGCAGCGCGGAAAGGACAGCACCCGCCCGCGCCTCGCTGATCGCGAGGTTCGAGCTTTCGCGCCCCTGCGCATCGGTGTGGCCCTCGATCTCGAACCGGGCGCCGGGGCAGTCGGCCAAGATGGCTGCAATCGCATCCACGACGGCCAAACTGTCGGGGCTGATGTCGGTCTCGCCGGGCGGGAAAAGGATCTGATTGCGCGCGAGAACCGTCTCGATTTGCACTGCGCAGAACTCTGCGCGGACGGCGCTGACCTCGGGCTCAGGCACCCGCGGATCGATCACCACATCGATAACGGCGCCGCGCGGCTCTGGCATTTTACGCTCTAGCAGCGCGGCAAGCTCGGTTCGGGTGGCCTCCGCCTCAACGGCGCCGGTGACGGTCACATCGGTTGGTCTGACCGTGACCTGCCCGGTCGAAAGCATCGACAAAGCCTCCAACCCCACCAGCACCCGCGTGTACCAAAGCGGCGGCAGATCGGCGCGCAACCGTGTCTGATCCGCGACCGCGTCAAAGCCAAATTGCGCCTTGGCAAAGCTGGCCGCCGTCCGCTGCATCCCGGTATCCCGCAGATCGCCGCGGACCTCCACGACGCCGTTATCGGTGCGCAGGGCAATGAATTCCATCGGCGGGGCGTCGATTTCGGGCGTTGCTTCGCTGATGCGGGGCTGCAGCGTGGCAAGCAGCGTGTAGGGCGCGGGGAGGGCGGCTTCGATCCGCCCGGCCGCGGCTTCAAACCGCAGCGGGTCGGCGCCAACGCGGGAGGTCAGTTTCAACGCGGTGTTCACAACCTCAAGCATGCCGCCGTCAAGCGCGCGGAGCCCGGCGATCCCCGCAGCGACTGCAACCGGCCAGTCGGGCGTCGGCGCGCCAAGCGCGAGGTCGCAGCGCACAGCGCCCGCGCTGCCACCGTCAATCGCGGCCAGGATCGCCCCGCGCCCCCGCGGCGTTTCGGCCGCGCAATGGCTCACCCGGGTCCGGTCCGGCCCATGGGTCATGCGAAAGACGTAAGGCGTGCGTACGGGCAGAGGCGCGGTCAAGTCGAGATCGAGGTCAAGCCCGGCCCCGGCGTTCCCCTGAAGCTCTGCCTCCAACGCTGTCAGCGCCGTGCCAGAGGCGGCCATGCCGCCCACGCGGACGGCCCCGGGTGTAAGGTCAATGCGCGCTGGGTCAAGGCTGGAGACCGCGCGCAGCGCGAGGTCGAGCGCGCTGGACCACCCTTCGGGCGCCGGACCCTTCACCGTGGCCAAAAGCGTGGTCTTGATGCCGTCGGGGGTTTGCGTGCCAAGCCGCTTGCGGAACGCGTCCGTCGCGCGGTCGGTCGGCACAAGGCCGATCAGCGTCGCCTCTGTCCCGCTGCGCAGCATCTGTATGTTGATACTGGGCGCCTCGGCTTCGGGATCGGTCGCCAGCGTTGTGCTGTCGGGCAAGTGCCGTGCCGGCACCAGTGCCGACAGACGCTCGATCGCGCGAAACCGCTCAGGCTCGTCCGGGGCCGCGCCGGATAGGGTGACGCGCTGCCCGTCGACCAAAATCGCCGGCCAGGCGAGGCCCTCGTCGTCCAAATGCGTGACAAGGCGCGCCGTCTCGGCCTGTTCGAACGCGCGCACAGCCCATCCAGCCGCGCCGAAAGACAGCGCCGCAGTCCCGGCACACGCGAAAACCGCAAACAAGATCGCCTTCGGCCGCATTGTCCTCCTAACCGACGTTTTGCTTATCTCAAAGCATGATAGCGGCAAGTGCTGCAACAGCAAAGGCTGCCGCGGGCAATAGACCGGTGTCGCGGTTGCGCAGGAAAAGCCGCCAGCAGACGGCGGCGTCGTCGATGTCGAGCGCGGCGATCTGGCCCGCAAGGCTCCAGCCAAAGGCCCAAACCCCGGCAAGCGCGATCACCAGGACGAGCGGGGAGGCCGAGACAAGCGCAAAGAGTACGGCAAGCCCCATCAGCGTCACGGCACTTGCCAAAAAGACGAACAACCACCGCTGCGTGGCGCGGCCGAAGAGCCGGGCGGTGGAGCGGACGCCGATCAGCGCGTCGTCCTCTCGGTCCTGATGGGCATAGATGGTATCGTAGAAAAGCGTCCAGGCGATCCCGGCCCCGTAAAGCAACACCGACGCCAGCGGCACGGTCCCGGTCTGCGCGGCCCAGGCCAGCAAGGCGCCCCAGTTGAACGCAAGGCCGAGAAACAGCTGCGGCCACCAGGTAAAGCGTTTGGCGAAAGGGTAGATGCAGACCAGCCCAAGCGAGGCGACGCCAAGGACGATGGCCAGCGGCGCGAAGGTCAGCAGGATCAGAAATGCCAGCAGCGCCTGCACCACCATCCAGATCAGCGCCTGGCGCGGGGTGACGTCGCCGGCAGGGATCGGGCGCGCGCGGGTGCGCGCGACTTTGTCGTCGATATCGCGGTCGGTGTAATCGTTCCAGGTACACCCAGCCCCGCGCATCAAAAACGCGCCGACAAGGCATCCAACGGCGATCCACACAGTCTCGGGCCGCGCCGAGGCGGGCTCTGCCGCCACGGCAAGGCCAAGCGCCCACCAGCAGGGCAGCAGCAAAAGCCAGGTGCCGATGGGCCGGTCAATGCGCGACAGCCGAAGATAGGGGCGCACCGCGCGGGGGGCTGCTCTGTCCACCCAATTCCCAGGCGCAGCATCGGCCACTTGCGCGTCCGCGCTTGGCGTCGGACCGCTCGGCAGAGTAGGCTTCGCGTCAGGGGCTGCGGCGGGATGGTCCGGGTCGTTAAAGGCGCTCATGGGGGGTGTATGGCAGGTTTCGGGCGGGAGTTCAGGTCCTTTTTGGCGCGCGGTCTTTGGCGGCGGACCCGGGGCGGCGATGCCGCGTGAGGTCCGCCTCTTCGTCGATGCCGAGCTTGCCGCGGGCAGCACGCTGTCGCTCGACGCGCAGGCGCATTATTTGGCGGTGGTGATGCGGTTGGGCCCTGGCGATACCGTCACGGTTTTTAACGGGCGGCAGGGCGCCTGGGCTGCCGAGATCGTCGCCGCGACAAAACGGCGTGTCTCCCTGGAGGTGCAGAGCGTTGTGGCCCCGCAACGCAATCCGCCCGATCTTTGGCTTTTGTTCGCCCCGATCAAAAAGGCACGGACCGATTTCATTGTCGAAAAAGCAGCAGAACTCGGCGTCCAGCGCATCCTGCCGGTGTTCACCGAACACACGAATGCAGAGCGTTTGCGGGCCGACAGGTTGCGCGCCCATGCCATCGAGGCGGCCGAGCAATGCGGCGGTACCTTCGTGCCAGAGGTAGCAGAGGCGCGCGCGCTTTCGGCCTGTCTTGCGGCCTGGCCCAAGACGCGGCGGCTTCTGTTTTGCGACGAACGCGGCGCTGCACCGCCGGTTGCGCGCGCGCTCAGCGATGCGGTGGCGGGGCCCTGGGCGATCCTGATCGGGCCCGAGGGTGGGTTCAGCGCCGCCGAGGCGCGGATGCTCACCGCACGGGCGGAGGTTTTGCCCGTCAGCCTCGGCCCCCGTATCCTGCGCGCCGACACGGCTGCGATTGCTGCGCTGACGGCCTGGCAAATGGTTTTGGGAGACTGGACGGAGGCCCGCGATGGCGCGGCATGAACGGCGCCAGTGGGGCGCAAGGGCGCGGCCTGCTGATCTGCGCTCTGCCAAAGACCTGAGGCGCGGCCGGGATGCGGTGGCGGGCGGCGCGGTCTCAGCACGCCGATCCAGGGTGGAGCGGCGGCCATGAGCTTTGTCCGGCCAGAGCTTCGCGCCCGCGCCGCGCGGCTTTTCACGGCCCGTTTTGTGCATTGGGTGGAGCCTTTGGTGGTGCTTGGTCTTTTCGCTTTCGCCCTGTTCCTTGGCCTTGGCTTTCTGCGCGGCGGGGGCTGGATTGGCGGTGCGGTGGGCGCGGTCGCGCTGGCTACGGGCGTGTCCCCGCTCATCGCCTTTGCCCGTCGC
>CALCPC010000711.1 GCA_937900975.1 uncultured Paracoccaceae bacterium | reverse complement strand
ATACACGCTTGCGACCAATGCCGCTGGCGCCGCACTTGGCATCGGCGATTTTGCCGATATTGCGGCGGCCGCCGACGCGCTTGACGCGACGATTTATGGGATCGAGCCTGGCAATGATGGCAACCGCCTGATCCTAGACATGATTGAGGCGGATGCGTTCGGTCTCGCGGGTTTTGAGGTTAAGGAAAGTTCCGAGCAGGGGATGCTTGCCCAAGTGGCCCGGGCAGAGCGGCGCGAGGAACCGGTGGTTTTCCTAGGGTGGGAGCCGCACCCCATGAACGCCAATTTCGACCTGACCTATCTGACCGGCGGCGATGACTGGTTCGGCCCCAATTTGGGCGGCGCAACCGTCTTTACCAACACCCGCGCGGGCTATGCGGAGGCGTGTCCGAACATCGGCACGCTGCTTGGCAACCTCGTCTTCAGCCTGGCGATGGAAAATGAGATCATGGGCGCGATCCTGAACGATGGCGCCGACCCCGAAGACGCCGCCGCCGCCTGGATCGCCGCGAACCCCGAAACGTTGAGCGTCTGGCTTGCGGGCGTTACCGACGCCGCGGGCGGTGACGCGCTTGCCACCGCCACGCCGATCCTTTTGCCTTAACTCCAGGGTATGGAGTTTCTGACGGAGCGGAAGATCCCGATCGGCGATGCCGCCGAGGCCGTTTTCGACTGGCTTCAGGACAATGCCGGGTGGTTGTTTGACGCCGTGTCCGACGCGATGGAGGGGCTTATCGACGCGGTCCTGTGGGTGCTGCAAACGCCGCATCCCCTGGTGGTCGTGGCGGCGTTTGCGGTGCTCACCTGGGCGTTGCAGCGCCGCTGGCAGCCTTGCACCCTGGTCGTTGCGGGGTTCCTTTTCATCCTTAACCAGGGCTATTGGGAGGAGACGACCGAAAGCCTGACGCTGGTGCTCGCGGCCTGTGTTCTGTGCATGGGCGCCGGTGTCCCGATTGGGATCTGGGCGGCGCACCGGCCAGCGCTTTACCGCGGGCTCCGGCCGGTTCTCGACCTGATGCAGACCCTCCCCACCTTCGTTTATCTCATTCCCGCCATTGTGTTTTTTGGCATCGGCATGGTGCCCGGGCTGATTGCCACGGTCATCTTCGTCTTGCCCGCCCCGATCCGCCTGACCCATCTTGGCATCTCTTCCACGCCCCGCCCCTTGTTGGAAGCCGCCGCGGCCTTTGGCGCGACCCCGCTTCAGACGCTTTTGAAGGTTGAGCTGCCCTCGGCAGCGCCCGAGATCATGACGGGGCTTAATCAAACCATCATGCTTTCGCTTTCGATGGTGGTGATTGCGGCGCTTGTCGGCGCCGATGGGCTGGGCGTGCCGGTGGTGCGGGCGCTTAACCAGGTCAATGCGGGCCTTGGCTTTGAAAGCGGCTTTGTGATCGTTGTGCTTGCGATCCTGCTTGATCGGATGCTGCGGCGGGCGCCACGGTGAGCGTTGCGATCCGTTTCGAGGCGGTGTCCATCGTCTTTGGCGACCGGCCCGAGGCGGCGCTGCCGCTGATGGACCAGGGCCGAAGCCGCGCCGAAATCCAGGCCGAAACCGGTCAGGTCCTCGGCGTCCACGAGTGTACGTTGGATGTCGGCGCAGGCGAGATCGCGGTTTTGATGGGGCTTTCTGGCTCGGGCAAATCCACGCTTTTGCGCGCGGTCAACGGTCTGGCGCCGGTGGCCCGTGGAAAGGTTTCTGTGCGGGGCGAGGGCGATCTGGTCGCGGTGACCGGCGCCTCGCCGGCGGCGTTGCGACGGTTGCGCCAGCAAAGCGTGGCGATGGTGTTTCAGCAGTTCGCGCTTTTGCCTTGGCGCAGCGTGGCCGAGAATGTCGGCCTTGGGTTAGAACTTCAGGGCCTCAGTCGCAGCGCATGCGCAGAACGGATCGATCGCCAATTGGCGCTGGGCGGGCTTCAAGATTGGGGCGACCGGCGCGTCGCGGAGCTTTCAGGCGGTATGCAGCAGCGCGTCGGCCTCGCCCGGGCCTTCGCGACCGAGGCGCCGATCTTGTTGATGGATGAGCCGGTTTCGGCGCTCGATCCCTTGATCCGCTCCCGCTTGCAGGACGAGCTTTTGGCGCTGCAAAAGAACCTTCAACGCACGATCCTTTTTGTCAGCCACGATTTGGACGAAGCGTTTAAACTCGGCGACCGGATTGCGATCTTGGAGGGCGGTCGGATCGTCCAGCAAGGCACCCCGCGCCAAATCTTCTCGGCCCCCGCGACACCCTATGTCGCTGATTTTGTCGCCCATATGAACCCGCTTGGCGTCTTGTCGGCGCGCGATGTCATGGGTCCGCCCACGGGCGGCGCGCCGGTTCCCGCAGCGCTTCCCGTGCGGGACGTGATGGCGCGGCTCGGCGCATCGCCCGCCCTGGCGGTTGAGGATGAGGGCCGGGTGATCGGAACGGTGACGGCCGAGACGGTGTTCCAGCGGCTTTCCGCGACGTCGGGCTAAGGCGTTCGGAAGAAGACGTGAGACATCGAGTACCCTGTAGCGCGCCGTCATCTTTGATTTCAGGCAGCGCAATGGGGTCCGGGGTTTTCCGAATCGCTGAGGGGCGTGCGTTGGCCCGCACCCAGCCAACGGCCCGGGGTGGCGTTGGCGCAAGCTCTGATCGGTTTCTGCCCAAAAAGGCCGGCCCAAGCTTCGCAGCCTTCGGGTCGCGGCCGCGGTTCGGGGCCGTTTTTCGGAAACCCGCAAAAGGTCAGATCTAGGCGCCGGTGGCCCAACCCCCGTCAAGCTCCAGCATCGGGGCAAGCGCTGGGAGGCACAGGCGCTCTGCCAGAAAGGCGGGCAGGGCCCGACGCGCCACGATTTCCACCGCATCATGTTCGGGCGCCGTCAGCGCCTGAAAAGCCGCTTCGATCCGGCCCGCGGCAAGCGTCGTTTCAAGGCGGAAAACCACATCCGAGACACCCCGCGCCGTCACAAGGCCCAACGCGCTTGGCGCCCCGACATCGCTGGGGCTGAGGCCAAGCTCCTCGGTTAGCTCCTCGAAAATCTGCTCCACAGGGTCTGGCCGTGCGAGGCCACCGGCGGGCACAGGCTCCCACACGCGCGGGTCAGCCGCCACGCGGTCGCTGCGCCGGCCAAGGACGAGCCCGTCCGGGCAAAACAGGAGCCCCGTGACAGCCAAGGGCCAGAGCCCCAACTGCACGCCCGCGCGCGCCGCGATCAGATGGCGGTATGCGGCCCGCCGGATCAAAAGCCGCGCGGGCGTCGCGTCGATCAGGGTGTAAAGCGGCCCGTCCCACAGCGGGGCTGCCGCCGTTGCCTGCTGCCAGTGACGGTCCACCGCACGGGCAAGCGCGGGCGGCAGCGGGTCTGGGGGCACGACCTCGACGGTAAAGTCGGTGGCAAGGCGCATAACCTCCACACTCACGCCGCGCCCTCCACCAGGCGGGTGACGGCCGCAAGGGTGGGGACGGCGATCAGATCGGGCGCGTCGCGCGCCCCGATCAAACAGGTGGTCAGACCTGCCCCCAGCGCCGCGCTGGCGCCGGTCCGGGTATCCTCAACCGCAAGCCCGTCATCGGGCGCCACCGACAGCCGGGCCAGCGCCATGCGATAGGGGGCGGGATGCGGTTTGCCTTGCGTCACATCCTCTCCGGCGACAATCGTGGTGCAGTAGCGCTGAAACCCGCGCGCCTTCAGCCAAGCTTCGGCGATGGCGCGCGTGTTCGACGTCACCAGGGCGACGGGCACGCCCTGACGGGCCGCCGCTTGCAAAAGCGCCTCGGCACCCTTGGCGGGCGCAACGTGGCTGTAGGCCCTTTCGATATGGTCTTGGTAGCGTGCCAAAAGCGCGGACAGCGGACCGGGCAGCGCGTGGGTTCGCGCAAGATCCGCAACCACGTCGGGCAGCGGTGGACCGTTCAAGCGGTCGAACTCTGCCGCCTCCGCAACACGGCCGAAATCCGCCAGAAAAGCGCGATGGACCCCGCGCATAACCCCCAAACTGTCGGCCAAGGTGCCGTCGAGATCCAGAAAAAGCCCCCGCAACGGCTGCGGCGGCACGGGCGCGCGTGTCACTGAGGGGCGTCCCAATCGCCCGCCGCCAGCCCCTCGCCCAGCGCAAGCGCCCGGCGCGCGCGCTGCCCTTCGATCGCGTCCAAATGCCGGGGGTGCACGCCCAAGCTTTGCTTGCCCGGACGCAGCACGGCATGGGTGTCGCCCTCCGCCAAAACCTCACCCGGGGCGACGGCCCGCAGCGCCTGCACCCCGCGGCGCGCATAGGCGGCAAGCTCTGCCTCCGCGCCGAGCACGGTTTTCACGCCCGAACCCAATGTCTCTTCCACCGCGCGGATACCGGCGACCATTGTCTGCAACTCCCCCGGCAACAGCGCAAAACTGTGATCGGGACCGGGCAGACGATTGTCGAGCGTGTAGTGCTTTTCGATCACATCGGCGCCCAGCGCGACCGCCGCGAGCGGCGCGAGCAGGGGGTCTCGGCTGTGATCGGACAGGCCCGCACCGGTGCCAAAGCGCGCCCGCAGCCAAGGGATCGTGCGCAAGTTCATGGCGTCAAGCGGTGCCGGATACTTGGCGGTGCATTGCAAAAGGCAAAGGTCGCGTCCGCCCGCGGCCCGGAATGTCTCCACCGCCCAGGCAATGTCGGCCTCGGTGCTTGCGCCGGTCGACAGAACCAAGGGTTTGCCACTTTCGCCGGCCAGGCGCAGCAGATGCGGGTGGCTGATCTCATAGCTGGCCACTTTGTGGATCGCGGCATGGGGGGCGACTGCAGCAAAATCAGCCGCGGAAAACGGGGTCGACATAA
>CALCPC010000710.1 GCA_937900975.1 uncultured Paracoccaceae bacterium | reverse complement strand
GCGCCGTTGCCGCGATGATCCGATCAAACGGATCGCGGTGATGCCAGGTCATCCGGCCGGCCAAAAGCGCCACCTGCGGGCTGAGAGGCGCCGTCAGGATCCCTTGCCCCGCCGCAAGGTCCGACAACCGGTCCAGAAAGGCCTCCATCTCCGGCCATTTCCCCAGTCGCACCTTCTGGCTGACCTCTAAGAAACTGATCGGGCTGAGGCGGACGGCCGCGGCCCGCTCGGTTGCGTCTCGCGCCGCGCCAGTCAGTTTCGGATCGTTGGTCAGCATCCAGGTCCAGGCATGGGTGTCGAGCAGGACGTCCAAACGTCAGCCACCTTCCCAGAGCTTCAGCTCCTCGTCGGACATCGGCTCAAAGAGGTCGTCCGGAACCGTCAGCTGGCCTTCCAGCGCCCCGATGAGGTTGCGCTTTTGCGGCAACGGGACCAGCCGCACCACAGGTTGCGAACCCTTCGCGATCACGACCTCCTCACCGCGCAGAGCCGCGTCGATCAATTTGGAGAGCTGTGTTTTGGCGACATGGACGGAGAATTGCATGTCAAGAAGATAGTTGACCACCTTAGCTAAGTCAATGAGGGACGCCCGACATGTCCGAGGATGACTTCGCCCTACCTGCCGACCTCGCAGGCTCCGGCACGCTCGACTGGCTGGTCGAGACGGCGCGAGAGTATGCGCGGAGTGCGGCGTCCGAGAACACGCTAAAGGCCTACCGGGCCGACTGGGCCCAGTTCGCGCGCTGGTGCTGGATGCGGGGGGCGGAGCCTTTGCCGCCCTCGTCGGAACTGATCGGGCTCTATCTCGCGGATCTGGCCTCAGCCCCCCCTTGCCCTCTCGGTCGCCACCATCGAGCGGCGCTTTCGGGGCTCGCCTGAAACGCCGCGCAGCGGGGCGCGCAGTTGGATCGGAAGGACCGCCATATCACCACGATGCTGGCGGGGACCAAGCGTCGGCACGCCCGGCCGCCGGTGCAGAAGGCGGCGGTCGGGCCTGAAGACATCCTCGCCATGACTGCCACCCTACCCCTTGACCTGCGCGGCCTCCGCGACCGGGCGGTCCCGCTCCTAGGCGATGCCGGCGGGCTGAGATCGTCGAGCTGGATTGCGGCTGCGACGACACGCCGAAGAGCCGCGGCTTGACCGAGATCCGAGAGGGCGCGGTCCTGACAATCGACGCCAGCGCCTGCTGGCGCGAGGTCGAGATCGAACGAGGGTCCTTGGAGCAGACCTGCCCCGTCCATTCCCTGGAACAGTGGCTCCGCCACGCGCGGATCGACTTTCGTCCGGTTTTTGTGCGCAGCTCGCGGGACGGCACGAAAGCGCTCGACACCCGGCTTTCGGACAAGCACGTCGCCCGGCTGATCAAGGCCACCGTCCTGAAAAGCGGCGTCCGCGGAGACCTGCCCGAAGCCGAACGCCTCGCCCTCTTCTCCGGCCACAGCCTGCGCGCCGGCCCCGCCAGCAGCGCCGAAGTCGACGAGCGCCACGTCCAGAAACACCTCGGCCATGCCTCCGCCGAAATGACACGCAAGTATCAAAGTCGCCGGGACCGGTTCCGGGTGAACCTCACCAGGGCAGCGGGGCTGTAATCCCTACCCTCTTCCCGCAGTGACCTTGGATTTGACTGGTTTGCGGAGGTTCAGGGGATGCGCGTGACAACGCCCCTGTTTCGCGTCCTCAGACAGGCGTCGTCCGATCGCCGCCTGCTATCGCGATTTCGTCCAAGGGACCAAAGACGGCGCTTGCCTCGCGCAGCAGCCGGTCGCCATGGTGACGGGCGACATAGCTTGCCATGAAGGTTGTGGGTGCGGTCAGAGACAACCGCCGAGCCTCGCAACCCTGCAAGGTAAGGTGCCGGAACCAGTTTTCGTGAAGCGCGGGGTCGGCCATGGCCAAGGCCGCCAGCACGCGGGTCCAGCCGGGGTGCGCAGAATTAACCGGCTGTTGCGTGGTGAAGTTGACATGCAGGACCTTAGCCTCCGCCATTGTGCCCATGGCTGTAAGACGCTCCGCGAAGTCCGGGCCGACGGCATGCCAGCTTGAAGACGTTTCGGAGAGAATACGATCAAGGTGTAGCCGATAGGCGGTCACCCGCCCTCGCGCTCCGGGACGCAGAACCGTCAGCCACCCCAGGGTCTTCAGCTTGGCCATTTCGCGTTTGACTGTACGCTCCGTAACAGATCAGAGAGTGGCGAGTTGCAGGTGTCCGATCACGACCTCATCGAGTTGCCAGTTATAGCGGGCTGTTATCAGAGCGATCAGGCGCAGGGCGAGCGTCTGGTTTGCTGGGGTCGCCGCCAGAGCATGGGCAGACAGTGCCGCCAGAAGATCGTACTTCAATGACGCGGCGTTGCGGCCAAGAGGCCTCGGTGCGACCATAGAGCCTGTTCCTTGCCTGTCCGGCCTCCAGCCGGTGTGCCTCAATGATCCGGTCTGCTGCCGGCCGCGACTCGCTCAAGACGCTAATCGCCGTTTGTGGGGAATTAACGTCCAATTCTTTGGATCTGTCAAGCGCAGGCGATTTGAAACCCTTCTCTTAATAAGAAAGATAGGTATCTTTGGTATAGGAGGACACTATGGATGACCCCCATACATCGCTGGATGTCCCCCAATTGGCTGTGTTGGAGGTTTATGTGTCACCCAAATGTGGTGGGACAGCCCAACGGGCTGCGAATCGCCCGAAGCCGCTGTCCCCGCGGGGACAGTCAGCTTCATATTGACGATACTGGGAGTTTGGCATTTTCGCAAACTCAGCGTAAATTCAAACTCAACTGGATATAGAGCGCTGAAGGAGGGCCAATGTTCAGCCATGAGGATTTGCAGTCTCTGCAGGCCAAGTCGCTCAAGATGCAGGGCTGGATCCGGCGCCAGACCTTCTCGCCCGAAAGTGAGAAGATCCTGCGTCGTTTCTCAAGCTGGGAGGTCTCTGAACTGATCCTCCAGGTGAACCAGTCCACGTTCCGGGGGCGCCTCGCGGCGTATCCGTCGCTTCCGGCGGGTGAGGTCGAGGAGGATGGTCGCCAGCGCTGGTATACGCTCGACGAGATCAACACGCTCCGGCGGCGCATGAAGATCAACCGTAAGCCGCTAATGCCGCCCCGCCCGCCGGGCAAGCGCGCCTTTCGCGCAGCTGTCGCCAATTTCAAGGGCGGCGCCGGCAAATCGACCGTGGCGCTGCATCTGGCGCATGCCGCGGCGCTGGACGGGTATCGCGTGCTCTGCATCGACTTCGATCCGCAGGCGACGCTCAGCCACTCCATGGGCCTCACAGATGTGACGGAGGACCATACCGTCTGGGGGATCATGGCGCGGGACCTTATTCACGAGACGGAGCGGTTGAACAGGGTTGCGGCCGGGGCCGCCTCGGGCACCACCCTGCCCCGCCGTCGTTTGCCGGACAGCATCACGGGTATGGGGCTGGACGCGCTGCGGGTGCCCGATTTTATCCGTCCGACTTCCTGGTCGACGATCGACATGGTGCCCTCCTGCGCCAATGCGGCCTTCGTGGAGTTTGCGTCGGCGCAGTATCGACATCTCAACCCCGAATGGACGTTCTTTGCGGCCGTTGGGCGGTACCTCGATGCTCTGCCAGACGACGCCTATGACCTGATCATCTTCGACTGTCCGCCGGCCATTGGATACCAGTCGATGAATGCGGTGTTTGCGGCCGACATGCTCTATATTCCGTCAGGCCCCGGTTATTGGGAGTATGACAGCACCACCTCCTTCATCGGGCAGTTGGCGGAGGCGCTGGAGGATCTGGATCACGGGTTTTCGGGTCATGTCC
Organism: uncultured Paracoccaceae bacterium; assembly: GCA_937900975.1. GTDB lineage: Bacteria > Pseudomonadota > Alphaproteobacteria > Rhodobacterales > Rhodobacteraceae > Algicella. The sequence continues at coordinate 993 of CALCPC010000710.1, read as the reverse complement.
CCGAGGGGACGGGGCAGTTGCCGAAAGCGTTTCTGGATGTGCGGTTCCTTCTGACCCGGTTCGAGCCCGGCAACGACCTGCACCGCGCGATGTTCGAAGCCTTTCGCTCAGTCTTCGGGGAACGCGTCGCCGAGCACCCGATCGAGATGACGCGCGCGGTGGAGCAGTCCGGCCGTTTTCTGTCTTCGGTCTATGAAATCGACTACCGTGACATGACCCGCGAGACCTGGCGCCGCGCCCGCGCCACATTCGACCGCGCGTATGGAGAGTTTCGGGGCAACGTCCTCGCTGCCTGGGATAAGCTGGAGGACAGTGCATGACTGGCCGGGCAACACACTGTCCCCGCGGGGACACGCCAAGGAAAGAGGGTGTCCCCGCGGGGACAGCGGGGATCTGGGGGGCCAATACATGAGCCGCAACCGCCGCGTCTTTGACATCGATGTTCCGGCCTCACTGCCAGAAGAGGCGCAGCAAGCCGACGCTGTCCGGCGCGGACCGATGGCGACGGCCATTGGCGACACCGCCGCCGCGCTGGAGGAGCGCCGGCGTGTCGAGGGGGACATCCGGGCCGAAAACGACGAGCTGGCCCATGAGTTCATGGCGCTGAAGCGGGCGGGCCTGATCCTGGACAGGGTCCCGCTGGATAAGATCCGGACCGACAAGCTGGTCCGCGACCGGTCAACCAAGGACCTCGAGCTCGACGAATTGAAACGCTCGTTGCGGGACATCGGTCTTTCGAACCCGATCCAGGTGGAGGCGGGGGCAGGCGGGTATGAGCTGGTGCAGGGCTATCGCCGCCTTTCGGCCTACCGCGCCCTGCTGGAGGAGACTGGCGATGCGGAGCGTTGGGGCCGGATCCCGGCAGTTGTGCTGGCCGAGGGTGAGGCGCTGGAAGCGCTCTACCGCCGGATGGTTGATGAGAACATGGTGCGGACCGACATCTCTTTTGCCGAGATGGCGGACCTGGCGCGCAAATACGCCGCAAACCCGGAA
>CALCPC010000709.1 GCA_937900975.1 uncultured Paracoccaceae bacterium | reverse complement strand
GGCTTGCCCGCGGATAGACGCGGTCGACACCGATGGCGACGTTTTCCCGCGCTGTCAGCCACGGGAACAGCGACGGCGCCTGGAAGACCACGGCGCGTTCTGGATCTGCGTCGACAACCTGTTTGCCATCCAGGATGATCGCGCCTTTCGAGATCGCGTTCAGCCCCGCCGCCATCGTCAGCACGGTGGACTTGCCACAACCCGAATGCCCGATCAGGGAAATGAACTCCCCCTTCCGCAGCTTCAGGTCGAAATCCTCGACCACGGTCAGCGGGCCTTTCGGCGTCGGGTAGATCTTATGCAACTGGCTGAATTCCAGATACCGGTGGCTGTCGGCCCCGGCCTGCGCTTTCGCCACGGCCGCCGGAACGCCGTGGATCGGCGTCACGTCCGGCAGGATGCGCGCACCCTCCACCCGGCCCTCGATACCGACATCCATCAGATAGCGCGTGACATCGGCGCGCAGCGCTTTGAACCCCTCGTGGTGGTTCATTTCGGTCCGCTCCCGGGGGCGGGGGATATCGACCTTGAACGCCTGGCCAAGCGTGCCGTCGGGGTTCAGCGCGATGATCCGGTCGGCGAGCACGATGGCTTCATCGACATCGTTTGTGATCAAGACGCAGGTCTTTCGATCCGCCTCCCAAATCCGCTCAATCTCATCGGCCAGGTTGGCCCGCGTCAGCGCGTCGAGCGCCGAGAGCGGCTCATCCAGCAGCAGCACTTCCGGGCTCATCGCCAGCGCGCGGGCCACGTTGACGCGTTGGCGCATTCCGCCCGAAAGCTCCGCCGGGCGGCGCCCGGCCGCGTGGCTGAGGCCCACCATTTTAACGTAATGGGCGACTTTCTTAGCCTTTTCGTCACGGCTAAGGCCGGGAAACATCGTGTCGACCGCCAGCCGCACATTGCCCGTCACCGTCAGCCAGGGCATCAGCGAATAGCTTTGAAAGATCACCCCCCGCTCTGGCCTCGGGCCGGTCACTGGCTTGCCTTTGAAGGAGACGGTCCCGGTGGTCGGCATCTCAAGCCCGGCGAGCAGATTGATCAGCGTCGTTTTGCCGGTGCCCGAGAAGCCGAGGAGGACCAGAAACTCCCCCTCCTGCACCTCAAGGTCGATGCTTTTTAGAACATCCGTGCGCTGGGTGCCCTCGCCATAGGATTTCGACACGCCGGTCAGTTTAAGGATACTCATGGCGCTCACCGGTGGTTCGTGAAGGTGAAGAGGGACTGGATCGCATACATCAGGCGGTCGAGAAGGAAGCCGATGATGCCGATCGTGAAGACCGCGACCATGATCTTGGCCAGCGACTGGCTCGATCCGTTCTGGAACTCATCCCACACGAATTTTCCAAGCCCGGGGTTCTGGGCCAGCATCTCGGCTGCGATCAAAACCATCCAACCAACGCCAAGCGACAGGCGCAGGCCGGTAAAGATCAGCGGAAGCGAAGAGGGCAGGACCAATTTGGTGATCTTGGTCCATGTGTTCATCTTCAAAACCTTGGAGACGTTGACCAAATCCTTGTCGATGGAGGCAACGCCGAGCGCTGTGTTGATCAGCGTCGGCCAAAGCGAGCAGAGCGTCACAGTGATCGCAGAGATCAAGAACGATTTTGCGAAGAGCCCGTCATTGGTGGTGTAAACCGCCGAGACGATCATCGTCACAATCGGCAACCAGGCGAGCGGCGAGACGGGTTTGAAGATCTGGATCAAAGGGTTCAGCGCGGCATTGGCCGTCGCCGAAAGACCGGCGGCAATACCCAAAGGCACGGCGACGACGGTGGCGATCAGAAAGCCGAAAAACACGGTCAGGATCGAGGTGCCGATCTGCTGGTAAAACGTCGGGGCGCCGGTGTAGGCGCGTTCTTTCGGCTCTCGCCCCTGTTCGATCAGGCGGGCGTTCAGCTCAGCCACCTTGGCCTCGAACGCGGCTTTCTTTTCGCCTTTTGCGACGGCATCCTCATGCAGGTTTACCGCCTCGGTCCAGACTTGCGCCGGGCCCGGCACGGCGCCAAGCGAGGTTTGAACCTGTGGCGCCAGCATGGCCCACATCAGCAAAAACCCAGAAATCGCAAGCAGCGGCACGCCGAGCAGCCGCCAGATCTCACCGACCTGGGCCTTCGGGTTGTCGCCCGCCGCGGCCTTTAGCATCGGCGTCATCCAAGAGAGACCGATCACCTGAAACCAGCGGTCGGCCTTGTTGATCAGCGAGAAGGTCCGCGCGCGGCGGGCTTCCTTGCGCTCGGCGTCTAAAAGGGTCGGATCGACGGTGGTCATCTCGGTCTCCGGTGCGTGTCTTTGGACGGGTTCGGGATCACAACGGGGCCCCGCGCGCTGGGCGGGGCCCCGGCGGGCTTAGCCCTGGACTTCGGTGCCGACGATGATCTGCTCACCCTTCAGGCCGATGGGCAGGCTTTCGAGATAGGCATTGGGCGCGCGGCCGTCATAGGCGATCCCGTCGATGATATCCTCGGCGGGCGTCGGGGCCTTGTAACCGTCGCTGTCCCACGGGAAATCGGCCTCGTTTGCCAAACCCTCATCGACCAGCATCCGCGCGGCCTCAAGATAGATGTCGGGGCGATACACGTCCTTGGCGGTTTCGTGATACCACGCGTCCGCCTTCGGCTCTGCGATCTGACCCCAGCGGCGCATCTGGGTGAGGTACCAGATCGCGTCCGAATAGAAAGGATACGTCGCGTTGTAGCGGAAGAAGACGTTGAAATCGGGGATGTCGCGCTTGTCGCCCTTCTCGAACTCAAAGAACCCGGTCATAGAGTTCGCGATCACGTCGTAATCGGCGCCCACATATTCCGCGCGGCTCAGGATCTCCACGGCCTCGGGACGGTTGGCGTTGGCGTTCTCATCCAGCCAAATCGCGGCCCGGATCAGACGCGCCGGTCCTCGTGGCCTCCGCGCCGGTGG
>CALCPC010000708.1 GCA_937900975.1 uncultured Paracoccaceae bacterium | reverse complement strand
CAACTGGCGGCTGGCATGCCGCTGGCGCTGGAGCTGGCCGCTTCATGGATCGACATGCTTTCACCGCCCGAAATGGTGGCTGAAATTCGGCAATCGTTTGACTTTTTGGCAACGGAATGGGTGAACATGCCAGAGCGGCACCGCAGCGTGCGGGTGACGATTGAAGCATCGTGGGGTCGATTAACGGCCGTTCAGCAGCAGCAGCTTGCTCAGCTTGCCATCTTTCGGGGTGGGTTCACCCGCGCCGCCGCGCAGACCTATGTCGAATACGGGCTGACCGAGACCTTGACGCTTGGCGGTAAGCTGCGCGGCGATGTGCGGATCGGCGGCGACGCCGCCGGCGAAACCGCAAGCGAGGCTGCGGTGTTTTTGCAATACCGGCTGTGGCAGGGCCAGACTGGCGGTGTGGCGTCTGTGCGTGGCGGTGTATCCGGCCCCTTGCGCGAAGCGTTGGGCCGCACCGGCGGCGGGCGCGAAGACGGCGTGGCGCTAACCGGTGCCTTGCAATACGGGCGCGGGTTCGAAACCGCATCCGGCGGCGGTTGGTTCGACAGCGCGCTGGGCTTTGCCACATATACCGGCGCCCGCGCCGACGCGGTGACGCTTGACCTCACGCTTGGCTATCGGCCAGCGGAGGCGTGGATGGTGATCGGCCAGGTTTTCGCCAGCGCAAGCCTGCGCAATGGCGACCCCGGCGGCAGCGATTTCGACAAGATCACCGCAAAAGCCTCGGTCGGCCGCAGCCTGTTCGGCGACGCCAACCTGCTTTTGGGCGTCAGCCGCGATGTTGCGACCCGCGGGCTGGATCCCGGTTTTGAGATCAGTCTGGCGGTCTGGACCGCGTTTTAGCGCATTCTCCCTTCATAGAAGGTCAGCCTTCGTCAGAAAACGCGGTCAAGATCATCAGGATACTGATCTTAGGGCGGCGATGTCTGATCCAATGAGAACGGACATTGCTCTAGCGCGCGCCGGGTCGGCGGCGTGCGGGTTTCAGGCCAGCGCCCTGAAGCGTTTCGGGAAACACCTCAAACATCCAGCACCGCAGAGCGCGTTGAAATCTTTAATCTCAGGCAGCGTCGTGCCGTCCCAGTATTTCTTGGAACGCCGCAGAGCAGCTTTAAAACAGGAAATACCGCTGTGCCATCGCCAATTCTTGCGCCGGCTCACAGGTCAGAAGCTCTCCGTTCGCGCGCACTTCATAGGTTTCGGGATGAACCTCAATCGCGGGCGTTGCGTCGTTCAGCTTCATCGCAGCCTTGCCGATGGAACCGCGCGTGCCTTCGACCGCAACCACCGATTTGCGCAGGCCCAGCGTTTCGCCGATTGCCGCGCTTGCCGCAGCGGCAGAGACGAAGCAGACGGAACTTGCCTCCTGACTGCGGCCAAAGGCGCCGAACATGGGCCGGGTGTAGACCGGCTGCGGCGTCGGGATAGAGGCGTTGGGATCGCCCATCTGGGCGCAGGCGATGGTGCCGCCGACCAGCACCATCTCGGGCTTTACGCCAAAGAACGCGGGGTTCCACAGGCAAAGATCGGCACGCTTGCCTTCTTCGACCGAGCCGATCTCGCGGCTCATCCCGTGGGCGATGGCGGGGTTGATGGTGTATTTCGCGATATAGCGGCGGACGCGGAAATTGTCGTTGTCGCCGGTCTCTTCGGCCAGGCGCCCGCGCTGCTTTTTCATCTTGTCGGCGGTCTGCCAGGTGCGGATCGCCACTTCGCCCACGCGGCCCATCGCCTGGCTATCGGAGGCGATGATCGAAAAGGCGCCCATGTCGTGCAGGATATCCTCGGCGGCAATCGTCTCCCGCCGGATCCGGCTTTCGGCGAAAGCGATGTCCTCGGGGATCGATTTGTCCAGATGGTGACAGACCATGAGCATGTCCAGATGCTCTTCGATTGTGTTTACCGTGAAGGGCCGAGTGGGATTTGTGGAGGAAGGCAACACATGCTCCTCACCGCATATTTTGATAATGTCGGGCGCATGACCTCCTCCCGCGCCCTCAGTATGGAAGGCATGAATGGTGCGCCCTTTCATGGCCGCCACCGTGTTCTCAACAAACCCGCTTTCGTTCAGCGTATCGGTGTGGATCATCACCTGCACATCCATGGCATCCGCCACGCTCAAACAACAATCAATTGCGCCCGGTGTCGTCCCCCAGTCGTCTTGCAGCTTCAATGCGCAGGCCCCTGCCTTGACCTGCTCTTCGATGGCAGCGGGCAGCGACGCGT
>CALCPC010000707.1 GCA_937900975.1 uncultured Paracoccaceae bacterium | reverse complement strand
CACCGCCTGAAGAAGAAGCAGTGCGGGCCAGGCGGCGACGCCAAGCGCGATCCCGCAGCCCGCCGCGGCTATCAAAGCAAGGTAGACCGCCAAACGCCACAGCGTCGGGCGGTTGCTTCGCGCCGAAAGGGCCGCCCGGGTTTCCGCCGACAGGCCCGCAAGGAAAGTCTTCTGATCCATCGCTAGCGAAGCCCAAGCTCGGCGCCAAGACCGATGCCGCCGCGCCCCCCCATCCGCAACCGGTAGACATGCAGCGCCTCAAGAATGCGCATGGTGTAATTCCGTGTCTCGCGAAACGGAATATGCTCGATCCAATGGATCGGATCGACGCGGCTGCTGCGCGGGTCGCCATAGGTCTTGATCCAGGCGTCGGCCCGGTGCGGCCCGGCGTTGTAAGACACGGCGGCAAGCAGTGTCGAGCCGCCCCAGCGCTGCAGCATTTCGGCCAGATATGTGGTCCCCAGCCGGGCGTTGTAATCGGGATCGCGGGTCAGACGGGCAAGATCATAGGGCAAGCCCAGATCGCCCGCGACCTTGCGCGCCGTGCCGGGCATCAACTGCATCAAGCCGCGCGCGCCGACCGGGCTGACCGCTGCGGGGTTCAGCTCACTTTCCTGGCGCGCGATGGCCATTGCCAGCTCTGACCGCACGGGTCCCGCCTTGGCCGCCAGATCGGTCACGGGATAATAGGCTTCGGGCAGAACAACGCCTTTTCTGGCCTGGCGTTTGGCCACGCTGACGGCCACGTAAGGGGCACTGAGATCCAGCGAAAGCTTCGCCAGCGCCGCCGCGTCGCTGGGGTCGAGCCGCTCCTCGACATGCAAGAGAAAGCGGCGCATCAACTGCGTCTGACCGGCGGCGCGGAACAGAAAGGCCGCGCGCACCGGCGTGCTGTTGGCAAAGCTTCGGCGCTGCCAATCGGGCAGCGTGCCCTGACGCGCCATGTCGCGGTCGACGGGCAGGCCCGCCCGCTCTGCCGCAAGCTGGCCGTAAAAGCTGGTCTGATAGGCCGCCGCGAAACCATAGGCGGCGCGGGCCGCGTTGGCGTTGCCGCCGGCCTCTTCTGCGCGGCCAATCCAGTATCCCGCGCGCCCCAGCGAAATCGGTGTCGCGACCGCAAGGCGAAACCGCTCAAAATGCCGGACCGCGCGGGACGGGTCGTTGAGATAGGTCAGCGCCAGATAGCCCGACAGCCATTCGAGATCCGCATAAGACGACCCCTCGGTCAGGGCGTGGCGGCTGGCCAGGTTATAAGCCTCAACCGGGCGCTGCTGGCGCATGGCGCGGCGGGCCAAAAGACGGCGGCGGTCGGCCCATGCCTCGGGCCGGCCGAGGCTTTCGCGGCTGACCGAGCGTTCCTCTAACAGCGCCTCGGAACTGTCATAGCGGTCTTTGCGCATGCGCCAGGCAAACCGGTCATGCGCAAGGCCCGGATCCCCCGACAGCGCGGGCGGCACCGCCGCGATCAGGCCATCGACGCCGTTGGCCGTGCGTTGCAGCGCGATCCGCGCGCGCGCAAGGGCGGCGCGGTCGCGCCCCACCAAGGGCAGCATCGCTTCGGCTTGCTCAGTCCGCCCGGCCCAAAGCATCTCCTCCATCCGCGCGGCGTGATGCGGGGCCAGAAGCCGTCCGTGCCGCTCCAGCATCGCGGCCCGCGCCGCATCGCTGAAGGCCAGCATGCGCCACGCCCGGACAAGGACCGCATCGCGGTCGGCGCCGGACAAGGCCGCGGCCAAAAGCAGCGCGCCCCGCCCCGTCTGCGGCTGGCCGTCGGCGAAAAAGCCGCGCATTTGCGCCGCCGACAGGCCCGAGGGCAGCACCGCCTCCCCCCGCCGCCGCATCAGCGCAAGCCCGGGCCAGTCGCCGTGATTGGACAGAAACGCCGCGTAGTCCTGCCAACGCCCCTGCCCCGCCCGCAGCCGATGCCAATCGACGACGGTGCGCGCCACGGGATCGCCGACCCGGCGCGCACGCTCTGCCGCAAGGGGCCAGTCGCGCTGACCGATCGCTTGCATCACTTGCGCCATGGCCGGCCCTTCGCTGGCCAAAGCCCAGGGCGCGGAAAGCGTATAGATCAAACAGGCGAGCGCCAGCCGCCGAAAAAGCCCG
>CALCPC010000706.1 GCA_937900975.1 uncultured Paracoccaceae bacterium | reverse complement strand
CGGCCGCGACGGTCTTGGCCGTCTTGCGCGTCTCGGCCTTGGCCGCCGCAGCGGTCTTAGAGACCTCCGCATCGACGGAGGGTGTGGGCTGAGGGCCCGTGGGTTTCGTGGTCTTGGTCATGACTAACTCCTTCCTGGTCGAGGTCGATCAAAAGACAAAGTTGATGACAGCGAGGGCCACGACGATGACGCCGATCACATAGAAAATATTGTACATGGTCTGCTCCGCTTGTTTTTGACCGCCAAAGGCATTGAGCGCCGTGGGCCGGTTCAAGAAGCAAACACATCAGGGCAGGCATTGTTCCGCAGAGACAGCCGCGACGGTGTGTTCAGGACAGTTCGGGGGTGTCGCCGTTGCGCATCGTCGCGGCCCGCTCGACAGCGGCGATCATCTCGGCGGTGGTGAAGGGCTGGGCCAAATACGCGGCCCCCGGCACCAGCGCCGTCGGGGTGTGTCCGTCGATGGACGGGCTTGCGACATCGTCGATCAGAACAAATCCCGTGCCAAACCGCTTTAGCCTCGACAACAGCCTTTTCGCCGCCGCGTCCTGCTCTCTCAGACGCAGAATGGCGCCCTCGGGTTTTTGGCCGCACCGGAGCGCCTCGATTGCCTCCGCCGGCGTTGCCACGACAATCGGGTGGGCCGCCATCCAGTGGTCGACAATCATCTCTGCGATGTCTTCAGCCACAAGGCTATTGGGTTCGACGATCAAAATGGTTTTCATGAGCTCAAGTTGGACACTGGGGTTTGTGTCCATATGCCCGTGATTCGGCCGGGCCGCATTAACACAGGATGTAGGGACGCTATGCGACATGTGATCAAATGCGCGGACTGTCCGTTGCGTCGGTTCGATGTCTTCGACCGTTTGACGGAGACCGAGGCCGCAGCGACGCAACGCTTCAAATCCGGTGAGCTGAGGATCGAGGCGGGCACGACCATCCTCAACGAAGGGTCGAATGCCGCCCAGCTTCATACCGCGCTCGACGGTCTGGGGATCCGCTACAAAACGACCGAGGAAGGGCGGCGGCAGGTGATCAACTTCGTGCTGCCCGGCGATTTTATCGGCTTGCAGGCCGGTGTTATGGGCGAGATGACGCATTCGGTGGAGGCAACGACGGACATGCGTCTCTGCGTCTTTGATCGCAGCGATTTCTGGACCTTCGTCAAAGGCAACCCCGAGCGGTCGTTCGACCTGATCTGGATGGCCTCCATCGAGGAGCAAATGGTCTCGGAAGCGCTGGCCACCGTCGGACAGCTAAAGGCCGAGGCGCGGATCTGCTGGGCGTTGCTGCGCCTGTTCCGACGGGCGACGTCCGTGGGGCTTGGGATCGGTGACAACTCCATTCCCCTGCCGTTCAAACAACAGGACCTGGCCGATGCCATGGGCCTGTCCCTTGTCCACACCAACCGGACCTTGCGCCGCTTGCGGGAGGATGGTGTCGCGCAGTGGTCTGACGATGTGCTTGAGATCGCAGACCTTCCGGCCCTGATTGATCGCGCGGGATTTCCCGGCAACAGTGAGCCTTTTGCCCAGGCGCGTCCGCTGATCTAGGGCAGCATCCGCTTACGCCGGGTTGGACAGCGCATCCATCCGAACGCGCCCCGGTGAAACGGTCGCGACCGGGCTTAGCCGTCGTCGCCTGTGTCATCGTCTGACCGGGTCTTTCGACTGCCAAGGATCCCGCTCCCCATCGCAGCGCCAAGTGCCGCGACCGCGACAGCCGGTAACAGAAGTTCCACACCCATCTCATACACCCGTGTTTTGCGTATACGGCCAAAACGCAGCGCCGCAATGCGTGTTCCATGCGTGAGGTCGATAGTGGCCGGGCCTTAATTTTCGGACAACCCGCGGGGGCCCGTTCGCTTCGTTATGTCGCAAAACACCGGTGGAAGGGCCTGTATATCCCGCCGCGCGCCGCCGCTGGTTCCTTGCGCCGGCGCTAAGCGATCCTGTCGGCCGCGGCCGCGAAGGCCATTGTCTCGAAGTCCACGCGCAGGGTGTGGACCCCCTGCGCCACCGAAACCACCGAGGTTGATCCAAGCTGGCGCGCAAAGGACTCGATCAAGCGCGCGCCGAGCGATTTGCGTTTGGGGCCCACCTCCCGCTGCGGCGCGACGGAGTTCGCGATGACAAGGGCAACCGCATCGCGACCGGTTTTGCGCAGGCTGATCCGCACCCAGCGCCCCGACCCTGTGTCGCCCGCGTATTTCAACGCGTTTGTCACCGCTTCCACCGTCAGAAGGGCGAGCGGAAGCGCCTGATCGGGGTAGAGCATCACCGTCGGGTCAAGGACCGTGTCGACCGTCAGCGGCGCCTCCCCCGGTCGGGGCGGGGCAAGCTCCGTCAAGGGCGACGTCACCCGTTTCAGCAGATCCTCCGCCCGCACCTCGCTTAACGCATCGGCCTGATAAAGCAGCCGGTGCACGGTCGCCATGCTGGCGACCCGCTGGTTGATGTGGTCGAGCACGGTGACGGTCTCATGTTCCTCTGCCCGCCTTTCCTGCATGTTGATCATAGAGGAGATCAGCTGGAGATTGTTCTTCACCCGATGGTGGATCTCTTTCAGCAATACATCCTTTTCGTGCATGGCGTTGACCAGGTCCGCCTCATCTTGGATCAGACGCTCGGACAGCGTCCGAAACTCTCTCTCGATGATCTGCAGCTCCTCCGGCAGGCCTTTCTTTGGCGCGGGCGGAATTTCTCGTTTGCGCCCAAACCGGCGCATCCGGGCGGCAAGGATCCGCACCGGTCCCACGACCTGACGTTCCACCGTGTAGGTCACCAGGATCAGGCTTGCGAGCCACATGAAGACGGCAAAAAGCGCGGGCGACTGGAAAAAGGCGATCACCCCGTTCCGGTGGACCGTGCCGTCGGCCCAGGCACCGATCGCGTACATCGTGCCTTCGACAATCGGCACAACGGTGTAGAGGGTCGGCGTTCCATCGCCGCGCGGGGCCGTGAACTGCCGGCTTCCGCCGCCCGCCAGCGCGTGGGTCACACGGTCTCGCGGCAACAGCGCCTCGGCTGTCTCCAACGGTTCGGAAGAGG
>CALCPC010000705.1 GCA_937900975.1 uncultured Paracoccaceae bacterium | reverse complement strand
TCAGGCTCGGCGCGCGTTTCGGCATTAGTGGTCGCCGTCTCTGCAGCCTGGCCCGACGCCAACAGCCGTTGCGGCGCGGCCTCACCCGCGCGCAAAGCATTGCCCTTCCCCCGGGGGGCGGGCTTGTCTTGCGGTACCGCTGCCACGACAGCGGCAAAACTCGCCTCTGCACCATCGGGCGCCGGACGCGCGGGATCCGCCGCCTCCCCCTCCGCAAGGCGCCGCGCGAGTGTTGGACGCATCGGGTCTTTGGGCCCAGCGTCTGGCGCCGCCTCCCGGCCCTTGGCCGTGGCCACCGACAAGAGATCGAGAAGGGTCATAATGCAGGCTCCTGTCGTTCTGACGTTGCCCCGCACCATTGCCGCAATGCCTTACCAATTATTTACCGAGACCGAAGATAGCGTGAGGCACCCCCGCGATGGAGAGCCTTCTGCCTGAGACACCGCTTCCCCTGCCCCTGCTCCCGCCCCCCCCAACCAAAGTTACGACCGCCACCGACCTGCGGACACAGGCGGAGGCGTTGGAGGCGAGTTTCCTGGCCGAGATGCTGAAGGCCGCCGGCGTCGGCAAACCCTTGGCGGGGTTCGGCGGCGGCGGCGCCGGCGAGGACGCGTTCGCCAGCTTTTTAACGCGCGAGTATGCCACGCTGATGGCGGCAGAGGGCGGCATTGGCCTTTCCGAAGCGATTTTCCGGGCCCTGACCAGCGAGGCGACATGAACTTGATCGGACGCTTGGGTGCCCGCCAACGGCTGACCGCGCTTCTGCGACAACTTGACCGTCAGCGGGCATTGTTGCTGGACGGGCGCATCGAAGATGTCGCGCGCGAGGCTGAGGGATTGGAAAAGCTTGCAGGCGATCTTGAGCGCCTGCTCGGCAAGGCCAACCCCGAAATGGCCGCCGCGTTGGAGCCCGTGCGTCGGGCGGCGCGCCGCAACCTCGCCATGTTGGACGCCGCCAAGCGGGGCATCGGAACGGCCCGGGCGCGGCTTGCGGAAATCCGGGCCAAACGGGGGACGTTGAACACCTATTCGGCCGCAGGACAGCGCCTTGCGCTTGGCACCGCCGTGCCGACGCTGGAGAAACGGAGCTAGCCAACGCCCTGATAAACTTGACCAACAGGGCCCCGTGGCAGGATCAACCCGGGCTGATCCAAGACCTGGCTCCGGGTCCGATTGGCGGCGTCGAAAAAGGACCCGCCGCCTATCTTGGGCCGTTGGTCGCGCGTGAGCCCGCGCAAAACCCCACCGGCGTGTCGATGCTTGAACCGGTCGGCCCGCCGTCGCTTTACCCCGCCGGCCGTCCGACGCGCCGCAGAAAGACCCGGTCTTTTGGTGCCACGCTGGCCGGTCCTTTCGCTGAAAGGCGAAAGCCTGGGGCGCAGCGGGCGCCACGCCTTGGTCCGGTCTCGCCTTCGCTGGCTTTAATGACAAACTGTTTCAACTCAGACGTTTGCCCGCGGCACGACTTAACTGCCTGTTATTGGCTTTGCCCCAAAACGCCTCAAGCGACCCGAGGGGTTGGCGCGGTGTGGTGAAAGATCCAATTCCGTATCCGTCAGAATGACGTTCCTGGCTGCTTGCGCAGTCGTCTTCTGAATCGGCGATGTCGAACGCATCGCCCGCGAAAGAGGTTACTCAATGTCCAGTATTCTGACCAACAACGGCGCAATGGTTGCGCTGCAGACGCTTAACACGATCAACAAAAACCTGTTGATGACCCAGAACGAAATCTCCACCGGTAAATCCATCGCCTCGGCCAAGGACAACGCGGCGATCTGGTCCATCAGCCAGGTTATGCAATCGGATGTCGACGGGTTCACGGTGATCCGTGACAGCCTGGCGCTCGGCCAGTCCACCGTGGCTGTCGGCCGCTCGGCCGCCGAGCAGGTGACAGAGCTTCTGGGCGAGATCAAAGAGCAGATCGTAGCCTCGCAAGAAGACAACATGGACCGCACGACGCTGCAGGAAGACCTGGCGTCGCTGCGCGATCAGATCACGGCGATTGTGTCCGCTGCGCAGTTCAACGGGCAGAACCTGCTGTCCAATACGTCGACCACCACCGGCGAAGGTGAGATCGAGGTGCTGGCGTCGCTTGACCGCGATGCCAACCAAAACGTGACGTCGACCAACATCACCGTGGCCAAGCAGGATCTCGGCCAAGGCGACAACACCGCCGGCACCACCGGCACCACCGCTGGCGGCAACGTCGCGATTGCGGCGGGCGCGTCGGGCGTTGCGGTCGATTTCGCCTCCACATCGATCGAGGCCGGGCAGACCTTCGACCTCGACCTTTCGGGGGGCGTTTCTGCCGGTGCCGACATCGCGCTCACGTCGACCGTGTCTTATGTGGCGCGTGAGGGCGACACGATGGCCGATGTGACCGAACAGCTGGCGGCCCGCGCCAACTTTGAGGCCGCGCTCGGCGGTGTCGAGGATCTGGTCAGCTTCTCTGTCAACAGCGCGGACAATTCCCAAATCCTGCTTCAGAACGACAGCGCCAACGCCATTACCGTGGCCACCGCTGACGCCAACGAAGATCTGAACGGCGCCAACCTCGACGGCGTGATCGGCGGCGGGGTGGAGCTTTTGGGCGACATCGACGTCTCAACCGAAGCAGGGGCTGCCGCGGCCCTTTCGGCCATCGAAGTGCTGACGCAGACCTCGATCGAAGCCGCCGCCGAGTTCGGCACCGGGGAGCGTCGCCTGGAGATCCAGGACGACTTCATCTCGAAGCTGACCGACAGCCTTGTTTCGGGCATCGGCAGCCTGGTGGATGCCAATATGGAGGTCGCCTCGGCCCGTCTGCAGGCGCTGCAGGTCCAGCAGCAGCTTGGCATTCAGTCGCTGTCCATCGCCAACCAGGCCCCCCAGAACATCCTGTCGCTGTTCCGGTAATAGCCTTTGGGGGTGGGCGGTTGCCGCCCGCCCCTGCCTGACCCTTGGATCCAGCGCACGCCCTTGTGCGCTGTTCCGCACCCCGCATTCCGCGTTGAGGACACGATCAGATGAACTCCGCCGCCCTCGCCCGAACCGCATACCGGCAATCCGCCGTGATCGCGCCATCGGAGCGGACCGTCGAATACCGGGCCTTTGCCCAAATCACCGGCCAGCTTGCCACCGCCGAGCAAGACGAAAGCCACGAGGGCTTTCTTAAATTGTGCCACGCCGTGCAGCAAAACCGCAGACTTTGGGGCATTTTGGCCGCCGATGCGGCGGCCAACGGCAACGGCTTGCCCGATGCGCTGCGCGGCCAGATTGTCTCGCTGGCCGATTTCACCTGGAAACACTCTGTCAAAGTGCTCCGCAAGGAGGCCGACGCCCAGCCCCTCATCGACATCAACACAGCGATCATGCGCGGCCTGCGCGGCGCCGAGGACGAGGGCTAACGCCGTGTCCGGGCTCGTGCTCAAACTTGGCCCGCGGGAGCGGGTGATGATCAACGGCGTCGTGATGGAAAACGGCGACCGGCGCACGCGGCTCAACGTGATCACACCCGACGCCAATGTGCTGCGGCTGCGCGACGCGATCCACCCCAATGACGCGAACACACCCGTCAAGCGTGTTTGCTATGTCGCCCAATCCGTCCTGTCGGGGGAGGCGGATCCCGATCTGGGGCGCAAACAGTTGCTGACGGGGATTGAGCAGTTGAGCCAGGTCTTTCGCGACACCGAAAGCCGCGCCCATCTTGACGCCGCGACCGAGCATGTGCTGGCCGGCAAAACCTATCCCGCCCTTCGCGCGCTGCGAAATCTGATCGCGCGGGAGGCCCGTCTTCTTGGACATGGAGGACCAGAGGCATGACGTTTCCCGTTGCCGTCCCCTTTGGCGGTGTGGCCGGCTATCAATTCCTGATCGCGACGGAAGACAACCAGCGCGCCGCGTTTGAGCGGAGCCCGCAACTCGCCCGCGATATCGAATACTTCACGGCCAATATCTCCAAAGTCACGTCCGCGCAGGAACTGGTCGACGACCGCCGGCTGTTGCAGGTCGCGCTGGGGGCCTTCGGTCTTGAGGCGGAGATCGATAAAAAGGCGTTTATCCGCGTGATCCTCGACGAAGGGACGGACGATCCGGCAAGCCTTGCCAACCGGCTTGTCGATCCCCGGTATTCGGAGTTTTCGTCGCGCTTCGGCTTTGGCAACTCCCTCGGCTCCCGCG
>CALCPC010000704.1 GCA_937900975.1 uncultured Paracoccaceae bacterium | reverse complement strand
CGCTTGCCATGGGGCTGATTGATGAGGTTGTGCCCGCGGCCGCGCTGCTTGACCGTGCAAAAGCTTGGGTGCTGTCGGCGACCGACAAGGATATCGTCAAACCCTGGGATGAGCGTGGCTATAAAATGCCGGGCGGCGCACCCTATCACCCCGCGGGGTTTATGACCTTCGTCGGCTCTGACGCGATGGTCCATGGCAAGACGCAAGACGTTTATCCCGCCGCGCAGGCGATGCTTTCCGGTCCCCTTTGACACCGCGCTGAAGATCGAGGCGCGCTGGTTCACGTCGATCCTGATGGATCCCAGTTCCTCGGCCATGATCCGCTCTCTCTTTCTGAACAAGGAGGCGCTGGAAAAAGGGGCCGTGCGCCCCGATGTCCCCGATCAGCGGGTCGCCAAGGTCGGCATTCTTGGCGCCGGGATGATGGGGGCGGGCATCGCCACCGTCTCGGCGCAAGCGGGGATCGACGTGGTGCTGCTCGACCGCGACCAGGCCGCCGCCGATCAGGGCCGCGCGCATGTCGAGGCCTATCTCGACGCTGGGATCAAGCGCAAGAAAGTCACGCCCGAGAAAAAGGCCGAGGTTTTGGGCCGGGTTCTGGCCACCCCCGATTACGCAGCACTTGCCGGCTGCGACTTGATCGTCGAAGCCGTGTTCGAAGACCCGGCGGTCAAGGCCGACGGCACCAAACGCGCCGAAGCCGTGAGCGCGGATACAGCGGTCTTTGCCACCAACACCTCCACCTTGCCGATCGGCGATCTTGCCACAGCCAGCGTCCGGGCCGAGAACTTTATCGGCATCCACTTTTTCTCGCCGGTTGAGAAGATGATGCTGGTCGAAATCATCAAGGGCCGGGAGACGGGCGATATCGCCGTCGCCAAAGCGCTCGACTTCGTGCGCCAGATCCGCAAGACGCCCATCGTCGTCAACGACGCCCGTTTCTTTTACGCCAACCGCTGCATCATCCCCTATATCATCGAAGGCGTGATGATGCTGGCCGAAGGGGTGGAGCCTGCATTGGTTGAGAACGCGGCCAAGATGATGGGGATGCCGCTGGGCCCGCTGCAACTCAACGACGAAACCTCCATCGATCTTGGCGTCAAGATCGCAATGGCGACGCGCAGCGCATTGGGTGACGCCTACCCCGAAAGCGCCGCCAAGGCCGATACCGTGCTGTTTAAGCTTTTTGAGCTTGGCCGTCTCGGACGGAAGGCGAAGGCGGGCTATTACGCCTATGACGACAAGGGCAAACGGCAGGGGATCTGGCCGGGCCTTCGCGAAACTTGGCCACCCGCCGCCGATCAGCCGGATGTGCAAGACGGCAAGCACCGCCTGATCCTGGCGCAGGTGCTGGAGGCGGTGCGCGCGCTCGAAGAAGGCGTCCTGACGGATGTGCGCGAAGGGGACGTGGGCGCGATCCTTGGCTGGGGCTTTATGCCCTGGTCGGGCGGTCCGTTCTCCTGGCTTGATCGGATCGGCGCCGCGGCGGCCGTCGATTTGTGCCAAGCGCTCTCACAGCGGCACGGCCCCCGGTTCGCGCCGCCCGCGCTTTTGATCGACATGGCCAAAAGCGGCGCCACCTTCTATGGCGGTCCACCGGCCGAAAAGGCGGCCTAGCGCGTTGCGTGAGGTCGCGAAGAGATCACGCATCCCATAACACGTTGGAATCTTAGTTTTTCAGGCGGCGGTATGGGGTTCGGGTTTTCCGCGACGCGCTTTGGGACGGTCTTGGTTCAAGCGGACGGATCCGCTCTCGCCAGATATGATGCGAGGACGCGGCGTGCGGCCTCAAGCGCTGTCTGTTTGGTCCGCTCTGATCAAAGGGCGCTTAGAGCATTTTCCGTTCACCTTGGATCAGAAATCGCTGTCTCAAGATCAGCAGGATGCTGATC
>CALCPC010000703.1 GCA_937900975.1 uncultured Paracoccaceae bacterium | reverse complement strand
CATATAGCCAACGGCGAACACCGTGAAAACAGCCAGCCGCCATCCCGCCGCCGCGAGCCGGTCAAGCGCATCCACCACGCCCGGGAACAGCGTTGTATGAACCGCCAAAGCCGTTTCGTAGTGTTTGATGAGCTCCGGATAGGCGGCGTCGACCTCCGCCTCGGTCCAAGTGCGCCCTTGCCGGGTGTAGGCCACGCGCAGCATGGCCCGACCGCCCAAATAGGCGGTTGCGCGGTCCGCCTCCATCGTCAGCCAAGGCCGGTCGAAACACGCATTGGCCGCGGCCAAAAGATCCTGGGACGTGTCGGCCAACGTGCCGTCGAGGTCGAAAATCGCAGTCTTCACAGGCGCCTCCTCTTCCCCGTGTCCTTGCCACAGCGCTGTCAGGAATTGAAACACAATTCTATCCGCTCCCGCTGGAACCGCTTTGGGCCGGCTGATTGAGGGACGCAAGCGACAAGGGGCAGGCATGGGCACGGCAATCATCGTTTTGGCGGCGGGCAAGGGCACGCGCATGCACTCTGACCGCCCGAAGGTCTTGCACAAACTGGCCGGCGCGCCGCTGCTTTACCATGCGATGCGCGCGGGCGAGATGATCGCGGCCGAGCGCACGGTCGTTGTCGTCGGCCATGGCGGCGCCGATGTGCAAAGCGCGGCACTGGCCTTCCACGGCGAGGCGATATGCGTCGATCAGCCCGAGCAAAAGGGCACCGCCCATGCCGTGCTTCAGGCGGCGCCGGCGTTGGAGGATTTCGAGGGCAACGTCATCGTGCTTTACGGCGACACGCCCTTTATCGCACCCGCGACGTTGGAGGAAATGCTGGCGCTTCGTGCGCAGGGCAATGACATCGTGGTGCTGGGGTTTGAGGCCGCAGACCCCGGCCGCTATGGCAGGCTGATCACCCGCGATGGGCAGCTTGAAGCCATTGTCGAGGCCAAGGATGCCTCGGAGGAAGAGCTGCGCATCACGCTTTGCAATTCCGGCGTCGTTTGCGCGGATGCCCGGGTGCTGCTGGATCTGGCCGGCGCTGTCGGGCGCGAGAACGCAAGCGGTGAGTACTATCTGACCGACATCGTCGCCATCGCGCGCGCGCGCGGCCTTACCGCGGCCGCCTACACATGCGAAGAGGAAGAGACGCTGGGCGTCAACTCTCGCAACGATCTGGCGGAGGCGGAGGCCGTGTTTCAGGCAACGGCGCGCACCGATGCGATGGCGGCCGGCGTGACGCTGGTGCAGCCCGAAACGGTCTATTTCGCCTTCGACACCGTGATCGCGCGCGATGTGGTCATCGGGCCCAACGTCGTTTTCGGGCCGGAGGTCACCATCGAAACCGGGGCCGAGATCGGCGCGTTTTGCCATCTTGAGGGCTGCCACATCGCCCGCGACGCGCGTGTCGGCCCGTTTGCCCGGCTGCGCCCTGGCGCCGATCTCGACGAGGGCGCACGCATTGGCAATTTCGTTGAGGTGAAGGCGGCCACGATCGGGCGCGGTGCAAAGGTCAATCACCTCAGCTATGTCGGCGATGCCAGTGTTGGCGCTGGCACCAATATCGGCGCGGGGGTGATTACCTGCAACTATGACGGCGTGTTCAAACACCGGACCGAGATTGGCGAAAACGCCTTCATCGGCTCGAACACAGCGCTGGTTGCGCCGGTCAGCGTTGGTGCGACGGCGCTGATAGGCTCTGGCGCCGTGATTACGCGGGATGTGCCGGCGGGGGACTTGGCGCTGGCCCGCGCGCGGCAGGTCAACCGCGAGGGGTTGGGGCAAAGGCTGATGGCGCGGCTGCGCGCGCTCAAGGCCAAAGGCGGTCGGGCATGAGCGGCGACGGGGGATCGGGCTGATGTGCGGCATTGTCGGCATTCTTGGCGGGCATGAGGTGGCACCGATCATCCTCGATGCGCTGCGCCGGTTGGAGTATCGCGGCTATGACAGCGCCGGGATCGCGACGCTGCACGCGGGGCGGATGGAGCGGCGGCGCGCAACGGGCAAACTGGCGGCCTTGTCCGATCTCTTGGTCACGGATCCGTTGCGGGGGCGGGCTGGGATCGGCCACACCCGATGGGCCACGCATGGTGCTGCGACCGAGGCCAACGCGCATCCCCATCGCGCGGGGCCGGTTGCGGTGGTGCATAACGGTATCATCGAGAACTTCAGACCGCTGCGGCAAGCGTTGGAGGCCGAAGGCGTCACCTTCGCGACCGACACCGATACCGAAACGGTCGCGCATCTGACCGCCCGCGCGCTGGCGCTGGGTCAAACGCCGGAAGAGGCGGTGCGCACAACCTTGTCGCAGCTTGAGGGGGCATTCGCGCTTTGCTGGCTTTTCGAGGGCGCGGAAGATTTGATGATCGCGGCCCGGTCGGGCGCGCCGCTGGCCATCGGGCACGGCGAGGGCGAGGTTTATGTCGGCTCTGACGCGCTGGCCCTGGCGCCAATGACCCGCGCAATCACTTATTTGGAAGAGGGGGACATGGCCATCCTCTCACGCGGGGA
>CALCPC010000702.1 GCA_937900975.1 uncultured Paracoccaceae bacterium | reverse complement strand
TGCTGATCTTGAGACAGCGATTTCTGATCCAATGTGAACGGAAATTGCTCTAGCGCATCTCCGCTCACTGCGTGCATGTGTTTGAGTTTGAACAAAAGGGCCGGTGGCCCGCAGAAAACTGCGGCGGTCCTTTGACAGCGAATGCCAGGCAAAGCCTGGGCGCAAGCGGGGGGTGCGCTCTGGCGGGCGCAAATCGTGAGGAATGCGGGGCTGGCCCCGGTCCGATCATCAAAGCCGTCCCCGGGAGCGCTGAGCGCTCCTCTGGTTTTGCGCAAGATCCGCGCCAGTAAATCGCGGAAAGCCGTCGGATACCGCCACCCGGGTCTTTGCGCGTTGGGGTCCGCGCCGGTCGGCAGATACGGCGCATGCCCCAGCGCTTCTGTCGCGCCGGGCATACGATGGACGTCGAGCGGCCCGCAGGGCCGGATCGGGCGCGTTGCAACGGCCATCCGCCCTGGGGGGCCGGCAACCCTGCATCGCAGGCTCGGCCATGCCTCTGGCGTGTGGTCCTCGCCAGAGCCGTTTTTGCCGCCGCGCGGGGCATTTCTGCTTGGGTTGAAACCGAAAACCTGGGCTGGGATCGGCTGGATCCGGGTTTTGGACCATCCTCCGACGGTGGACCTTTGGCTCAAACCGAGCGCTGCGCTGGCTGCCGCGAAACCTGAAGGGCCTGGGGCGACCGCGCGCGGCCGGGGTGCGCCCGGCCAACAGCGGACGCCCTTTTTGACGGCGCGCTTGCCCCCCAACGCGCGATAGGGCGCCAAAATTCGGCGCCTATGGCCGCGCGTGGCATGGGGCCGCATTCCGGGGCGCGCCACAGCCAAAAGCGCTAGGTCTTGCGCGCGCGGGCCGGACGGGTTTCGCGGGGTTTACTGCCCTCGGTCTGCCCCAAAATGCCCCGCAGGGCGTCAAACGCGCGATCCGGCCCACCGGGGTTTGCGGATCCGAAAAAGCGGTCAAGCTCTGGCCAGACGCGGATCGCGGCATCGATTGCGGGGTCGGATCCCGCAACGTACAGCCCGGCCTGGATCATGGGCGCCGAGGCTTCGTAGGTGCCGACATGGCGCCGGACCGCCTCGATCACGGCGTTCTCCTCCTCTGTCGCGGCGTCGGGCAACGCGCGGGAGACGCTGCGCCGGACGTCGATGGCTGGAAACCGCCCACGCTCGGCAATGGCGCGGCTGAGAATGATGTGCCCATCGAGAAGTCCGCGCGTGATGTCGGCCACCGGCTCCTCCATGTCGGATCCCGCGACAAGCACGGTGAAGATGCCGGTGATGGCGCCCGACCCCGCTGGCCCAGGGCCCGCGCGCTCTGCAAAGCTTGCGATCATGTTGGATGTGGAGGGGGGGAAGGCGCGCAGGCTTGGCGCCTCGCCCGCGGTCAGCGCAACCTCCCGATGCGCCTCAGCAAAGCGCGTGATCGAATCGGCCAGAAACAAGACATTCATGCCCTGATCGCGGAAATACTCGGCGACCGACATCGCCGTCCACGCGGCCCGGCGCTTTAAAAGCGGGGACTGGTCTGAGGTGGCCGTGACAACGACTGAGCGGGCCATGCCTTTGGGGCCGAGAATGCGATCGGTAAAGTGGCGAAGCTCCCGCCCGCGCTCACCGATCAGCGCAAAGACGACGATGTCGGCCTCCACACCAAGGGCGAGGCGCGCAAGAAGCGAGGATTTGCCGACGCCAGAACCGGCAAAGATCCCGATCCGCTGCCCCGTGACCAGCGGCAGGACCGTGTCGAGTGCGGCCAGCCCCGTGCGCAGCCGCGGACCGAGCGGGGCGCGGCCCGCCGCGGGCGGTGGCGCCGCCTTTACGTCAACCTCGTTTGGACCGCGGGCCAGCGGCCCACCGTCCAGCGGCGCCCCAAAGGCATCCAGAATACGCCCCACCCACGCGTCGGAGGGGCGCGGCCCTTCAAGGCGGCGCAATCGCGTCAGATGGCCAAGGCCGACACCATCGCAGGAGGCATAGGTCATGATCCGCGCGCCGTCGCGCGACAGGGCCACTACCTCCCCCGCTGCGCTGCCCGACGGCAGGTCGACCTCAACCAAGTCGCCGATGCGGGCCGCGGGCCCAAGCCCCCGGATTTCCAGGGAGGCGGGGCCCACAGCCTCCACCCAGCCGCAACGATGCTGGGGGCGAAACGCCGCGATCTCGGAGACGAGCGGTGTGAAGGAGGAAATCATCAGTGTCCCTAAAATGGTTCCGGTTTCGTGCTCGCTTTATCACCCGCAAAGGCATAAAGACCGGATGAGCAGACCTATGGGAGAACCAGAACACGGCGCGGAGCGCTGATGCCCAAGCGACGCAACGTCAAGCGCTGATTGCCGAAAACATCGCCCACGCCGATACGCCCGGATATCACGCGCGCGATCTTACAGATTTTTCAGAGACTTACCGTGGCGGGATTGACCGTGCCATGGCGCTGAAGGCAACGCGTTCGGCGCATATCCAGCCAGAGCGACCGGCCCATGGCGCAGAAATTGTCAATCGCACGGCCTTCGCGGCCGAATCGCCCAACGGCAACACCGTCAGCCTAGAGGATCAAATGGTCCGCGGCGTGGAGGCGCAGCGTCAACACACCATGGCGCTGGCTGTCTGGCAGAAATCGCTCGACATCCTCCGCTTTAGCCTTGGCCGCCGATAAGGGAGCGTCTTTGTGAACGAGCTGATCAAATCCATGGGGGCCGCGACCTCCGGCATGGCCGCGCAATCGTCGCGCCTGCGCATCACCAGCGAGAACAT
>CALCPC010000701.1 GCA_937900975.1 uncultured Paracoccaceae bacterium | reverse complement strand
CGAAGCCTCGCGTGAGAAAGACCCCGAACATCAGCCGGCGCTTCGCCTTTTGCAGACGCTTTATGCCGCTGAGCGGAACACGACCGCGCTGCGCCCGATCCGGCTGTCGACCGGCGCGCCTGTGACGATCAGCTTTCAAAACGCAGGTTTCAAGGACGCAGCGCTGGCGCTTGGCCGGGCCTACGGCGTGAACATGATCTTCGATGCCGATCTGACAGACCGGCAGATTTCGGTCTTTGCCGATGGTGTCGAATTCACGCAAGCCTTTGAGCTGCTTTTGAAATCCAACAAGGCCTTCTACCGCCGCTTGGGCGAAAACTCCGTCGTGATCGCACCCGACACGCCCGGCAAACGCGCCGAGTATGAGGATTACGTCGTGCGCACCTTCTTTATCCAGTCGGGCGACGCGCTGGCGATGGGTGAGCGGTTGTCCACCACGCTTGGGCTGCAAAACGTCGCCGTGGATGAGGCGGAGAACACGGTCACCATCCGCGATTCGGTTGAGCGGATCCTGCTGGCCGATCAGTTGATCAGTGTCCAGGACCGCGCCCCGGCCGAGGTCGTGATGGAAGTCGAAGTGCTGGAGATCAACCGCACAAAGTCAGAGCAATAGGGCCTCGATTTCGGCTCTGAGATCAGCGTGACGCCGCCGACCTCGCTGACGCTGAACAGCATTTTCCCGGTCAACCAGCTGCGCGGAGAGTTGGGCGCAAGCGCCATTTCGCTGCCCGCCGTGACGCTGCGGTTCTTCAAACAGGACGTGGACGCCAAAACGCTGGCCAATCCCAGCATTCGCACGCTGAGCCGGGAGGAAGCGTCGTTTCTGGTGGGCGATGAAATTCCGCTGGCCGACAGCGAGATCGTGGACGCAACGGGCCAGACCCGCACGACGTTCGTGCGCCGCGACGTCGGCATCAAGCTGACGGTGACGCCGGAGGTGCGGCTCAACCGCTCGGTCGAGGTGGATCTTGCGCTGGAGGTTTCGGCGCTCGGCCAAAACCTGGGCACGCCCGAAAGCCCGGCTTTTTCCATCGGCACCCGCAGTATCGAGACGCGGATGCTGCTGGAGGATGGCGAAACGGCGATCATCGGCGGGCTGATCCGCGATGAGGACCGCGACACCATCGTGTCGATCCCCGGGCTTGGCCGGATCCCTGCGATCGGCAATCTTTTCCGCAACCGCGATGGCAGCGGCACCCGGACCGACATCATCCTGACGCTGACCCCCCGCGTTGTGCGCGCCCGCGATCTGCCGTCGATTGCGGAGGCGGAGTTTTTCTCGGGCACGGGGCTGCGGGTGGCAAGTTCTAACCCAAATGACTTTCTGGCCGGTCCCGCTTCGGCGGATGTGCCGACCATCCGGCTGGACCTGCGCGGCGCCGTGCCGCCCGCCGCGGGGCGCGTGCCGCTGCCCGAGGCCGCGCCCAGCACGCCGCTGACCGCAGAAGCCGCCGAACCCGTGCTGTCCTTTAGCCGCGCGGCCTACAATGCCGAAACCGGCGGGACCGTCACGGCGGTTTTGACCGCGGCCGGGTTCCCAAGCGGGGCCGCGGGCGAGATGCTGATCCGGTATCGCGGCGACATCGTCAGCCTGGAAAGCGTCGACACGCCCCAGGGTCTGCCCGTCCAGATCGACGACGCCAATGGGCGTGTGGTGATCGAGGTCACGCCCCAGATCGCGGGGCTTGCCGTGCGAGAGATCGCGCGGCTTAATTTCCGCGCCGAAACGCCCGGGCTGTCCTATCTGATCTTTGGCAACGCGGTCGGGGCCAGCGGCGCGCGGAACCTGCCGCCCAACACAGCGCTGCGCAACTCTCGCATCGTGGTGCGCGATCCATGAGGTTTGGCGCGGCCGGGCAGAAAGGCACGACGCTGGTCGAGCTTTTGGTGGTGATGCCCATCCTCTCCATCCTGGCCGTCACCGCGCTGCCCTTTGCCGAGACCGCCGCGCAGCGCCGGCAAGAGCTTGCGCTGCGCGAAACGCTCCGCCAGACGCGCACCGCACTCGACGCCTTTCACGCCGACTGGGCCGCTGGGCGCTTTGAGGAGGACGCCGCGGGGGTCAGCGACAACGGATACCCCGAAACGCTGGCGGTTCTCGTTTCGGGGCTCGACGTCACGCTTGACGCCGAAACGGGGGCCACGCAAACCCGCCGCTACCTGCGCCGTCTGCCCGAAAATCCGTTTGGCGGATCTTGGCGTTTGATCGGCTATACTCAAACCGGGGCCACGTGGGATCGAGAGGATGTTTGGGATCTGCGCGCGGACACATCGCGGGAGGCGCTGGATGGCTCGGCCATCGCAGAGTGGTGAGACGGGGTTTACCGTCGCCGAAATGCTGGTGGTGATCCTGATCGTGGGCCTTCTGGCCGCCGTCGCGGTGCCCAGCATCAACGGCGCAATCACCCGCGCCGAGGAGGCCGCGCTGCGCGAAAACCTGGCGGTGATGCGGCGCGCGCTCGACGATCATTTCGCCGACAAAGGCCGCTATCCGCAAGATCTGGAAACCCTGGTCAGCGAGCGGTATCTGCGCTTTATCCCCGCCGCCCCGGTCAGCGAGGACGCCGCCGGATGGGCCTTA
>CALCPC010000700.1 GCA_937900975.1 uncultured Paracoccaceae bacterium | reverse complement strand
TTGGGGTGTTTACCGTCGACGCCGATACCGTCGATTGCAACGGCGCGGGGTGTCCGCCGCCGGCACCGCCCTTGGCGCTGCCCAAAACCGATGTGACGCTGGTCGGGCCCGCGTCGCTTCGCGCCGTCGCGGCGGCACTTTTGCCGCACAGTCCGACGGCGGACGAAGGCGTTTTTCAACTAGCGGGCTTGGCCGCGGGACAAACGCTGTCCTACACAGAAACCAGCGCCGAGGCCGCCACCGGGGCGGTGGCCGCCGGCCGCGCCGACCTTGCCTTCGGCTATGGCCCCACCGACGGCACGCGCCTTGGCCAAACCGCCCTGCTGGTCGCCGCGCGCCCCGATCTCGGCGTGACAGAGGTTCCGCGCACGGCCCTTCTCGACGCGCTGAACGGGACGCTAACGAACTGGCGCGCGCTTGGCGGACCGGATCTTGCGCTGGTGCCGGTTCTGCCCGATGAGCCCGACCTTGCCGCGCAGATCCGCGCCACGCTTGGCGCGCCACCCGCCTCGCCGGCCGAGCGTATCCCCGCCGCGGCGTTTGCGGGGCTGCGCGAAACACGGCCTGGCGCATTCCTGATCGCGCCCGCGACGCTGCTGCCTTTCGCCAAGGCGATGACGCTGTCCGATGCGTGCGTCGGCCCGACGAAGGCGGATCTTTTTACGGTGCGCCAAGGTCGATACCCGTTTTCGCTCTCCATCACGCTGGAGGGCGCCCTGCCCGGCGCGGTCGAGGCGCAGCGCGCCGCCCGCGCCAAGGCTGGCGCGCTGACGCCCGTTGCCGCACGGCCCATCCTGCGCCCGCTGGCCGCCGCGGGCGACGGGATCGCCGCGCAGCTCGCCCGGGCCGAGCGGCGGGAGCTTCCGACAGTCGCGGCGGTGATCGGCGGACTTCAGGGCGCAACTGCGGTTGCGGCAGATATGCGTTTCGACAGTGGTTCTGCCCGGTTGACACCGGCGCTGCGGCGCGAGGTCGAGGCGCTGTCAGAGCATCTGCGCGCGGTCCTCGAGCCGGGCGCATCGCTGCGCGTGATCGGCCATGCAGACCGGCTTGAAAGCGGCTCCACCGCCCTGTCGCTGCGCCGGGCCGAGGCGATTGCAGCAGCGCTGGGCCCCGGTTTCGAGATCGACAGCCAAGGTGCCGCGCAAAGCCTGCCGCAGGGTTGCAACACAACGACCAAAGGCCGGGCGAAAAACCGGCGGGCCGAAATCTGGATCCTACCGCGGGCGGGCAGATCGCCCTAAGGCGGTGCCCACGCGATCCTTGCCCCCCGGCCCGGTGACGGCGTCCGACGCGCGCAGATGGCCGGGCGAATTGCCGATCCAGGGGCAATAAACGCGCCGCAAGCCGGGCGAAACACGCTTTGTTTGGCCGGACGCCCTTTGTCTTGCAATTCCTGACAGAAGCTTTTAAATTCAAAAATTCGAATAACTGTGCAAAATTTCGCGCAAACTGCCGTATTTCTTTGGCTGTTCATACTTCGTTAACCATTTAAGAATATGACAATGAAAGTTGTGTTTCGTCCTCAGTTTCGTGTTGTGTTCATCTGAGTTCCCAAGCGCCTTCGGGCACACAACCCCACATCGTCGGTCCCACCAACCGTGTTGACGGGGTATTGCTGGTCTGGCGGAGTTTCCCTTCACCACCCACTCCGCCAGACCAGAACACCGCCCGGCATGTCGGTCTGCGACATCTGCCTTATCGGGCGTCTCCCGATCGAAAGCCCACGTCAAAACCGCCCGCAGCCAAACTGGACGCGTCTTCTTCACCGCAAGTGCCGCGCGTCCTTCGGCCGCGTCGATTTGGAAAAGAGGGCCTCAAAATCGGCAAAACGCTGATTTTGAACGGAGTTTTTCAGCGTGACTGTTCCGGTGTGACCACGAAACGGCCCTTTAGGATCGATGCGCCCCAAGCCCGTTTTGGGCGCGCCGGCGCGCAGCCGGCCAAACGGCCCCGGCCCCTGGCTTCGACCGACAGAAGAGCCAAGCAAGCGGATGAATCGAACGGTACCGCCCCCGGGGGGCCAGGGACAGCCCTAGCCGCGACCGACGAAGGGCATCGCGCTTGCCATCACCGTTAAGAACTGCACGTTGGCGCCAAGCGGCAGTTCCGCCATATGCAGCACCGAGGCCGCGACTTGGGCTGGAGCCATCGTCGGCTCTATCCGGATCTCACCATCGGCCTGCGGGACGCCCTTGGTCATCGCTTGCGCCATATCCGTCAGCGCGTTGCCGATATCGATTTGCCCACAGGCGATGTTGAACGGCCGCCCGTCAAGCGACAGCGTCCGCGTCAGCCCGGTAATCGCGTGTTTTGTGGTTGTGTAGGGCACAGATTTCGGGCGTGGCGCGTAAGCTGAGATAGAGCCGTTGTTGATGATGCGCCCGCCTTGCGGCGCTTGCGCGCGCATCTGGCGAAAGGCCGCGCGGGCGACCAGAAAGGCCCCGGTCAAGTTCACGTTCAAGACCTGAAACCAGTCTTCCAAGGGAATCTCGTCGATGGTCCGCGCCGCCACATTGCCACCAGCGTTGTTGAAAACGACATCGACCCGGCCAAAATGGTCGACGGTGGAGGCGAAAGCCGCGTCGACAGCCTCCGCATCGGTCACGTCGGTCGGCACGGCCAGCGCTGCTTTGTGCCCGTCGGCGACCTCTTCCAGCGCGCCACGCCGCCGCCCAAGAAGCGCAACGCCATAGCCCGCGTCCAAAAAAGCCCGCGTCGCCCCGGCACCCAAGCCCGATCCCGCGCCCGTCACTACTGCGATTTTGGTCATCGTCCCCTCCCGCGGAGTTTTTCTGATCCTGCGCTTAGGAACGGCATTTGCCCCGCCGGTGCAAGCGCTGTTGGCCGGCCGCGGTCTTGGCAAGAAAACCAGAGCGCGCGGCAAATGGCGTCCAGAAAAAACACGGCGCGGCGGTTGGTGCAGCCGCCGGCGATCTGTTCGAACCCGCCGAAAATCATCCGTTTGCCGTCAATCGGCGCCTCGGCGAACATCGCTTGCATACGTGGGTCCTGCATCACAGCCGCCTGCCCTGCGTCCCGCGCCGCTTTCGACGGCCAAAGCGCCCAGCCGATCACCACGGCCTCACCCGGGGCCCGTTTGACCGCCATCGGGAACGAGGTCAGCGCCCCCTCCGGCACCGCATCTTCCCAAAATTCAGCGTAACTAAGCGCCCCATGCGCCCGAAACACGGCATCGGATGACGCGGCCAAGGCCATGTATCGGGATTTCTCGACCTCTGGCACGGTCATCACGAACACATCTGCATACGCCATTTCGCGGTCCTCCCCCGGTTCTTTTAGACCCAAACCGACGCGTGGAGAAGTGCCATGCCTGCCAATGCGTGCTCGGGCTGCGATGCCCGCATTCATTATTGCCCGCGCGAAGGCCCGAACTAATGGTTATCGCGCGGCAGGTCCTGTCCGATCCGTTGGTACCGGGTGGCAAGCTCTAGACACCCGCCTTGCGCCAATTGGCCGACATGGGTCCGGTAGATCTCCTCCCACGGTGTCTGGTGCTCCAGGGCCGGTGGCGTCCACGCCGCCCGCCGTGCCGCCCAGTCTGCCTCCGCCACCAGCGCGTTGAGCGTGCCGTCGTTGAGGTCCAGCCGCACCCGATCCCCGGTTTGTCTGAGCGCATGTCCGCCCCCCTCCACCGCCTCGGGAGAGGCGTTTAGGATCGACGGGCTTTCGGACGTTCCCGATTGCCGCCCATCGCCCACCGTCGGCAGATGGTTGATGCCGGCCCGGATCAGCGCATCGGGGGGCTGCATGTTCACAACTTCGGCCGAGCCTGGATAGCCGACGCAGCCAACATTGCGGATAAACAAGATGGTCTCGGCGTCGATGCCGAGGCTCTCATCATTGATCCGGTCGTGATAGTCCTCGGGCCCCTCGAACACCACGGCCCGCGCCTCAAAGATCCCCTCAGCCCCGGGCGTCGACAAAAACCGGCTGCGAAAATCCTCTGAGATGACGGAGGTTTTCATGAGCGCGCTGTCAAAGAGGTTCCCGGACAGGACGACAAACCCCGCATCCTCGCGCAGGGGATCGCTGACCGGGCGGATGACATCCCTATCGCGGCTCCGCCTTTTGGCGACGGTCTCGGACACGGGCTTGCCGGCCACGGTCATCGCATCACCGTGCAGCCGCCCAGCCGCCAGAAGCTCCCCCATCACCGCGGGAACACCGCCCGCGCGGTGAAAGCTTTCGCCAAGATAGGTGCCCGCCGGCTGCATATTGACCAACAGCGGCTGGCGGAAGCCCAGCGTTTGCCAATCGGTGACGTCCAACGCCACGCCCATATGCCGGGCAAGCGCTGCCAAATGCGGCGGGGCGTTGGTGCTGCCGCCGATGGCGGTATTGACGACGATGGCATTCTCGAACGCCGCGCGCGTCAGAACATCGGAGGGCTTCAGATCCTCACGCGCCATTTCGACGATCCGCCGCCCCGTCAGATAGGCCATTTCCATCCGCTCTCGAAACGGCGCGGGGATCGCGGCAGAACCGGGCAGCATCATGCCCAAAGCCTCCCCCAGCGCGTTCATCGTGCTGGCCGTGCCCATTGTGTTGCAATGGCCGAGCGACGGGGCAGAGGCGCAGACCCGGCTCATGAACTCCTCATAATCTATGGCGCCTTCGGCCAGCGGGCGCCGGCTTTCCCACACAATGGTGCCCGAACCCGCCAGCTTCCACTGCCACCAACCGTCCAACCTC
>CALCPC010000699.1 GCA_937900975.1 uncultured Paracoccaceae bacterium | reverse complement strand
CCAGCCAACGTCGAAACCCTTATCCTTCTGCCACGAACTCGGAGCGCAGCCGCTACGCTTGCGGCCTCGGCCCCGAACCCTGCTGGATCTAGGGCTAATGATATTCCAAAAAATAGCAGTTTCTTGATTGTTAATTACAATCGCCTGTTGCCGACCCAGCCGAATCGCTTATGCTGCGGCGCAAATGGAGTGAGGGTTCCCATGTCCAAGAAAGATCGCCCCTGGTTGTTCCGCACCTATGCTGGCCATTCCACGGCGGCGGCCTCCAACCAGCTTTACCGCAGCAATCTGGCCAAAGGACAAACCGGGCTGTCGGTGGCGTTCGACCTGCCGACGCAAACGGGTTACGACAGCGACCACATCCTCGCGCGGGGGGAGGTTGGCAAGGTCGGCGTGCCGATTGCGCATCTGGGCGATATGCGCACGTTGTTCGAGGCCATCCCGCTGGACCAGATGAACACGTCGATGACCATCAACGCGACGGCGCCCTGGCTGCTTGCGCTTTATGTCGCGGTGGCAGAGGAGCAAGGCGCCGACATCGCGGCGCTGCAGGGCACGGTCCAAAACGACATCATAAAGGAATATCTCTCGCGCGGGACCTATATCTTTCCGCCAGCGCCGTCGTTGCGCCTGATCGCGGATGTCGCGACCTGGTGTTTTGAGGCGTTGCCGAAATGGAACCCGATGAACGTCTGCTCCTACCATCTGCAGGAGGCCGGCGCGACGCCAGAGCAGGAACTGGCCTTCGCCCTTGCCACTGCCGAGGCCGTTCTGGACGCCGTGCGGGACCGCGTGCCGCCGGAGGACTTTCCACAAGTGGTTGCGCGGATTTCGTTTTTTGTGAACGCCGGCATCCGCTTTGTGACCGAGATGTGCAAAATGCGCGCCTTTGTCGACCTTTGGGATGAGATCTGTCGGGAGCGCTACGGGGTGGAGGATCCCAAGCTTCGCCGCTTTCGCTATGGCGTGCAGGTCAACTCGCTCGGCCTGACCGAGCAGCAGCCCGAAAACAATGTCTGCCGCATTCTGATTGAAATGATGGCCGTCACGCTGTCCAAAAACGCCCGCGCCCGGGCCGTTCAACTGCCCGCCTGGAACGAGGCTTTGGGCCTGCCGCGGCCTTGGGATCAGCAATGGTCGCTGCGGATGCAGCAGATCCTGGCCTATGAGACCGATCTTTTGGAGTTCGGCGATCTTTTTGAGGGCAACCCGGTGGTCGATGCCAAGGTCGAGGCGCTGAAGGCCGGCGCCCGCGCCGAACTTGCGCTGATCGATGGGATGGGCGGCGCTGTTGCGGGGATCGACTACATGAAGACACAGCTTGTCGCCGCGAACGCCGCGCGGCTTGGCCGGATAGAGCGCGGGGATACGGTGGTTGTCGGCGTCAACCGGTTCGAGGCGAGCGAGGCCAGCCCGCTGACCACCGGGCCGGACAGCATCATGACGGTCGATCCCGCGGTGGAGGCCGATCAGATCGCCCGGCTGACCGCCTGGCGAAACGCGCGGGACACGGGCGCCGTGGCGGCGGCCATCGACCGGCTGGCCGGGGCCGCGCGTTCGGGGGAAAACATCATGCCCGCCTCGATCGAAGCCGCCCGTGCCGGCGTGACCACCGGCGAATGGGCCGAAGCGATGCGCATGGCGTTTGGGGAGTTTCGCGGCCCCACTGGGGTTGGCGCTGGCGTCTCGAACGCGGCGGCGGGGCTTGAGACCGTGCGCGCCGATGTCTCTCGAACGGCTGAGGTCTTGCGCGCGCCGCTGCGTCTTTTGATCGGGAAGCCCGGGCTTGACGGGCATTCGAACGGCGCCGAGCAGATTGCCGTCCGCGCCCGCGATTGCGGCATGGACGTGACCTATGAGGGGATCCGGATGACGCCGACGGCATTGGTCGCGGCGGCGCGGGATGTGCGTCCGCATGTTGTCGGGCTGTCCGTGCTCTCCGGCTCTCACATCGCGCTGGCCGAAACCTTTTTGGTGGAGCTGCAGCGGGCCGGTCTGGGCGAGACACCGGTCATTCTCGGCGGCATCGTGCCAGAACCGGACGCCGCCCGCCTTATCGCCCTTGGCGTCGCCCGGGTCTATACGCCGAAGGATTTTGACCTGAATGCCATCATGCGCGACATCGCCGACCTGGCCCGCCGCGCCGCGCTTCAAAAATCGGCCTAGCGCGTTTGGCAAAGAACCCGGATCACACATCGCTGCCGGAAATCAAAGATCTCAACGCAGTATGGTGTGCCCGATGTCTATGATAGTTCACGAAACGCGATAGCGCGTGGCTGCGCGGTTTGTCGGCGGGCTGGCATGCGCGTCTCGACCCGGTGCCTCCAGCCATCTTGACAACGGCGCGTGTCGGATGTCGCGGACCCCGGCGAGAGCGACTTCCGTGCACTTTGGATTGGCAACCGTTGCCTCAAGATCAGCATGCCTCTGATCTTGAACGCGTTTTTTTGACGAAGGCCGACCTCTTTTGAACGGAAACTGCTCTAGATACGGCGCCGTCGGACAACGCGCTGAGCCAGGCCGCCCGCCATCACGGTGCCAAAAAGCAGGCTCAACACCCAGATTGCGCCCGGCGCACGGCGCGGCGCGGCGAAATCAAGCGTTCCGCCATCGGCCAGCGCGACCGAACGCACGTCGATCAGATCGCCATCGCGAAACTCTCGCACCGTGACGGTCAGCGTGTCACGGCCGGTTTCGGGAAACCGGACGGCCAGCGCTGCATATCCATCGGTCGGATAGGCGTAAAATCCGGCAAAACGATCAACATCGGCAAAGGACAACGCCTCGCCCGGGACGGGGAC
>CALCPC010000698.1 GCA_937900975.1 uncultured Paracoccaceae bacterium | reverse complement strand
AGGCGCCCGCCACACCCGTGCCGGAGGCGCGCGCCACACCCGTGCCGGAGACCGCCCTGGGCCCCGCACCAGAGCCTCCCCCGGGGGGCGCGCCAGCGACGGCGCCCCGGGGGCGCCGGTTTTGGCCCTGGCCCGCGCTTCGTTCTCCGCTGCTTTTCCACCGCCCCTGACCGCAGGAATGACCGCTATGTTTCGCCGCTTTGAAAACCTTGTCGATCCGTTTCAAACCTATGTCGCGCGGACCCCGCCCGCCATGCTTTTCGCCTATCTCAAAAGCGTTTGGCAGCCATTCTACGGGGTGATGCCCTGGATTGCGCTGTCCGGCATGGTGGTCGCCATCGTCGAGGCCGGGCTGATATTCTACTCGGGGCGCGTCATCGATATGATGGGGGAGACCGGTGTCGAAAGCTTTTTCGGCATCCACGGGTCCGAGCTTTTGATCATCGGGCTTTTGATTCTGTTCCTGCGCCCGTTCCTGTTTGGCAGCAACCACCTTTTGTTGGAGCAAAGCCTGGCCGGCAACATCCAGGATCTGGTGCGCTGGCGGGCCCATCGGCACATGCTGGGCCAGTCGAGTGCGTTTTTTCAGAACGATTTCGCGGGGCGTCTGTCGAACCGGGTCATGCAGATGGGCCCGGCGGTGGAGGACAGCACCTACATGACGTTCGAAGCGCTGTGGTACGCGATGACCTATGTCGTCGGCGCGACACTGGTCCTGGGCCAAATCGATCCGCGACTGGCGATCCCGATGCTCATCTGGCTGGGGCTTTACAGCTGGTACGTCCAGTTCATCGCCCGCCGCGTCGCAACGGCGTCCGAGAAATGGTCGGACGCGCGCAGCCTGGTGACGGGGCGCATCGTCGACAGCTATACCAACATCGAAACCGTGAAGCTGTTCGCCGACAGCCGGCGGGAGGAGGCGTATACGCAATCCGCGTTGCGCCGTCATCGCCTGCGGTTGCAGCGGTTCTTGCGGTTGATGACGGAGCTTAGCTTTGGCCTAAACGCCATCAACGGGCTGTTGATCGTAGGCGTTGTCGGCCCGGCCTTGTGGCTGTGGACCGCGGGCGTCGTGTCAACGGGCGAAGTGGCCGCCGCCGCCGCGCTGCCCATCCGCCTGCACGGGATGTCGGGTGGGATCATGTGGGTCGTCATCCGGCTTTTTGAGCATGCCGGCGTGATGCGGGAGGGGCTGCGCTCTATCTCGGTGCCCCATGACGTGACCGATGCGCCGGGGGCGCCGGCGCTTCACGTCCCCCGCGGCGAGATCCGCTATGAGGGCGTCAGCCACCATTACGGCAAAGGGCAAGGCGGTCTGGACGATGTGTCGCTGACCATCCCGCCGGGCCAAAAGGTGGGGCTTGTCGGACGCTCGGGCGCGGGCAAGTCGAGCCTGGTCAACCTGCTTTTGCGGTTTCGCGACGCCGAGACGGGCCAAATCCTGATCGATGCTCAGAATGTCAGCGCCGTCAGCCAGGAAAGCCTGCGCGGCGCGATCGGCATGGTGACGCAGGACAACTCTCTGCTGCACCGATCGATCCGGGCCAACATCCTTTACGGGCGGCCCGAGGCGTCGGAGGCCGAGATGGTCGCCGCGGCTGAGCGGGCGGAGGCGCATGCCTTTATCCAAGACCTTCAGGATCCGAAGGGGCGGACAGGGTACAACGCTTATGTTGGGGAGCGCGGCGTCAAGCTGTCGGGCGGCCAGCGCCAGCGCATCGCGATTGCGCGTGTCATTCTGAAGGACGCCCCTATTTTGATCCTAGACGAGGCCACCTCGGCACTCGACAGCGAGGTCGAGGCGGCGATCCAAAACACGCTTTACGGCGTGATGGAAGGAAAGACCGTGATCGCGATTGCCCACAGGCTTAGCACCATCGCCCGGATGGACCGGATTATCGTTATGGATCAGGGCCGCATCCTAGAGGATGGCAGCCACGCCGCCTTGATGGAAAAGGGCGGCACATATGCCGGCTTTTGGGCGCGGCAGTCGGGCGGATTTCTCGGCGCTGCGGCGGCTGAATGATCGGGGCCGCCCGCGCGCGCCTTCTGGGCCTGATCGATGCCTTTCAGCCGGCGGCCGGTCCACCGCCGGCTGAAGGGATCTGGCCGTTTTCGCGGTGGGCGGTGCGCGGGGCCGAGCGTGGCATCCTGTTGGCGGTGGCGATCAGCATCGCAACCGGGCTGACCGGTTCACAAGATATGCCATCGACCGGGCCGAGGCCGCGGGCCTTGGTGCCGTGGCAGAGCTTTGGCCGGTGTTCCTGGTTGGCGCGCTGGTCTTTTTGCTGCTGCGTCCGGTCCTGTTTGCCGCCGATGCGGCCATGACCTCCGTCCTGATCGGACCGCATCTTTTTGCGCTGATCCTCAGCCGTATCAACCGCCACACGCTGGGCCATTCGATGCGGTATTTCGAGAACGATTTCGCCGGGCGGATCAGCCAAAAGGCGATGCAAACCAGCCGCGCGCTGACCGATGTGATCATCGAGGGGATCGACACGGTCATCTACACGGCGGCGATGTTTCTTGGCGCCGTTCTGCTTTTTGGCACTGTCGATTGGCGGTTGCT
Source organism: uncultured Paracoccaceae bacterium (assembly GCA_937900975.1). Taxonomy (GTDB): domain Bacteria; phylum Pseudomonadota; class Alphaproteobacteria; order Rhodobacterales; family Rhodobacteraceae; genus Algicella. The sequence goes on along the minus strand of CALCPC010000698.1, from coordinate 9,849 downwards.
CGGCGCGTTTTCGCTGTGGCTTTCGATCTATGGCTTTCTGATCGCCTATTTCATCCCGCGGGTGCAAACGCGCTCAAAAGCGCGGGCCGAGGCGCGGACGGTCGTCACCGGGCAAATCGTCGACACGCTGTCGAATATCTCGACTGTCAAGCTGTTTGCCCATGACGCGCATGAGGATCGCGCCGCGCTCGATGCTTTGGAAGGGTTTCGCAGCCGCGCGGTCGCCTTCGGCTCCCTCACCGCGCTGTTTCGCTTCTTTCTCACCACGCTGGCCGGGACGCTGCCGCTGCTTGCGATCAGTCTTGCGGTTTGGCTTTGGTCGATTGGGGCGGCCAGCACAGGCGATATCGCGCTGGCCGCGATGGTGGCGGTGCGGCTGTCCCAGGTGACCAACCGCGTCAGCTTTGCGCTGGTGTCGATCTTTGCCAATCTCGGCGAGGTCGAGGACGGGATCGACACGCTGGCGCCAGCGCATGAGATCACCGACCGCAGACCGGCCAGGGCCGTCACAAAGGCGGATGGCGAGATCGCGTTCGACCGCGTCACCTTTGCCTATGACGGCGCAGGCCGGGCGTTGAGCGATTTCTCGCTCCACGTGCCGGCGGGGCAAAAGCTGGCGCTGGTGGGCGCGTCGGGCGCGGGCAAGTCCACCGTGACCTCGCTTTTGCTGCGTCTTTACGATGTGGAGGCCGGGTCGGTCAGGCTCGACGGCACAGATATCCGCGACATCAGCCAGGCCGCACTCCGCCGCCAAATCAGCGTCGTCCGGCAAGAGACGACGATGTTCAACCGCTCTGCCTTCGAAAACATCCGCTATGGCAAACCGGACGCGACTGCGGTAGAGGTTGAGGCCGCGGCGCGCCGGGCCTCGGCCCATGAGTTTATCCTTGGGTTGCGGGATTACCGCGGGCGCAGCGCGTACGACGCCCGGCTGGGGGAGCGGGGCGTAAAGCTGTCGGGCGGACAACGCCAACGCATTGCACTGGCCCGCGCGATCCTAAAGGACGCGCCCGTCCTGGTGCTGGATGAGGCGACATCCGCGCTCGACAGCGAAGTTGAGGCAGAGATCCAGGCGGCACTGGCCGACGTGATGGCAGGCAAGACCGTCATCGCCATCGCGCATCGGTTGTCGACCATCGCAGCCATGGACCGGATCGTGGTACTGGCGGACGGCAAGATTGTCGAGGAAGGCCAGCACGCCGATCTTCTGGATCTCGGCGGCGCCTATGCCGGGTTTTGGCAGCGGCAATCGGGTGGGTTCCTTGCCACCGATAGGGCAGCAGAATGAGGTAAGACGCCATGATCCTAACCGCCATTGGCAACCTGGTTGCGCCGACACAACCCGCGAAAGGGCCGATGCCCCGGCAGCTTCTGCCGTTTATGCGGTGGAGCCTCGACGGGGCCATGCCCACCGTCTCACTCGCGCTTGGCATTTCGATTTTTGTCGGTCTGACCGAGATCCTGTCGGCGTTTTTTATCGGTTGGGCGATTGATCGGGCGCAGGCGACGGGGCCAAGTTTCCTGTCCGATTACGCGCTGCCACTGACCGCGATTGCGCTGTTTTTCTTTGCCATCCGCCCGGTGCTGATGGCGTTGAACGCCTCGATGACGTCCGTGGCACTGGGGCCGAACCTTTACCCGCTGGTCCTCACCCGGCTGAACCGCTACACGCTTGGCCAATCGATGCGCTTTTTCGACGACGATTTCGCCGGGCGGATTGCGCAGAAGGCCCAGCAATGCGCCCGCGCGGTAACCGACATTGTGGTCGAGACCTGCAACATCATGGGCTTTGCCATCGCCTCGGCGCTGGGCGCGATGGCGCTGATGGGTGCGGTGGACATCCGGCTGACCGCCGTGCTGCTGGTTTGGCTCGCGTGCTATGTCCTGCTGATCCGGTGGTTTATCCCGCGCATCCGCGTCCGCTCCCGCGCGCGGGCGGGGGCGCGGGCGATGGTGACGGGGCAAATCGTCGACACGATCACCAACATCGCCACGGTCAAGCTTTTCAGCCACGGCGCGCATGAGGATCGCGCCGCGATCGAGGCACTGGGCACCTACCGCCGGGCGGCGCTGAACTTTGGAAATCTGGTGGTTGGGCTTCGCCTGGCGCTGTCCATGTTGGCCGGCACGCTGCCGGTGATCCTGATCGGCTATACCTTTGCGCTCTGGCAAGCGGGTCTTGCCACCGCCGGCGACATTGCCATCTCGGGCCTGATCGCGACGCGTCTGGCGCAGATGTCGGGCTGGGTCAGTTTCACCGCGCTCGGGATCTTTGCCAATATCGGCGAGGTGGAGGACGGCATCCGCACGCTGTCCCCACCGCACGAGATCGCCAACCGTCCCGACGCCCGGCAACCCAGCGCCAACGACGCCAGCGTTGCGTTTGAAAAGGTGCATTTTAACTATGGCAAGGAGGGGACGCCGGCCCTGCACGACTTTTCGCTCGCCGTGCGCCCGGGTGAGAAGGTGGCGCTGGTCGGCGCCTCTGGCGCGGGCAAGACGACGGTGGTGTCGCTTTTGTTGCGCCTTTACGATGTGGAGGCCGGGCGCATCACGCTCGGCGGTCAGGATCTGCGCGACCTCGACCAAGATGCGCTGCGCCGCCAGATCGCCGTGGTGCGGCAAGAAACGGCGATGTTCAACCGTCCGGCGCGGGAAAACATCCGCTATGGCCGGGCCGACGCCACCGACGCGGAGGTCGCGGCCGCCGCAGCCCGCGCCTCGGCCCATGACTTTATCGCAGGGCTTGAGGATCTGCACGGCAACCGCGGCTATGACGCTCATCTGGGTGAGCGCGGCGTGAAGCTGTCCGGCGGTCAGCGCCAGCGGATCGCGCTGGCGCGCGCGATCTTGAAGGATGCGCCGCTTTTGGTTCTGGACGAGGCGACGTCCGCGCTGGACAGCGAAGTGGAGGCCGAGATCCAGAAGGCGCTGTCGGAGGTGATGGAAGGCAAGACCGTTATTGCCATCGCGCACCGGCTGTCGACCATCGCGGCGATGGACCGAATCATCGTCATGGCGGAGGGGCGGATCGCCGAGGAGGGCGAACATGATACGCTTTTGGCGGCGGGCGGGCTTTATGCGCGGTTCTGGCAGCGCCAGTCGGGCGGTTTTCTGGACCTGCGCGCCGCGGAATAATGGCCAAATGCGCGCTTTGTCTTGGCGCCATCTGGGCAGGCGCCCTATAACTCGCAGCAAGCCGTGCCCGCCCAGGCCGAGAATCGGTTGACCGGTCGGGGACAAAGGCAACGGCGTGGGGAGGTTACGATGGCGTGGTCGGTGGGAATCGTTGCGGTCGTGTTCGCATTGGCCGGGCTTGCCTTTTGGTGGCGCGCAACCGCCCGTCGCGCAGTGTTGGACAGCGGCAGCGCGCGCGCAGCGTGGCGCGCCGCCGATCCAGAGGCCGATATCGCGCGCGTCGTTCTTGCCGACGACGGACATGCCGCGCTGCTAAAGCTGATCGATGGCCGTCGCGCTGTGGTGTGGACCGTCGGCTCCCGCGTTTTGGTGCGTGAGCTTGACCCCGCTCAAAGTGAAATCCTGGCGCAAAAGGGCGGCCTTTCGATCCGGTTTTCGGATTGGCGCCGAAGCCGGCTGCGCCTGCCCTTCGCGGATCCTAAGGGCCGGAAAGACTGGTTGGATCCGACCCGCTCTCGCACCGCCTAACATGCCGTCAGAGCGGCTGGATCAGGCGCTGGTCCGTGCGGGACTGGCGCCCAGCCGCAGCCGCGCGCAGGCCCTGATCCGCGCAGGCGCCGTGACCGTCGGCGGTAGGGTTGTGCGGCGGCCCGCGCAGCCGGTGGCGGACCTGGCCCTTGCCGTGACGCATGATCCCAATCCATGGGTGTCGCGCGCGGCGTTGAAACTCCTGCACGCGCTCGACGCCTTCGGGCTGTCCCCGGCGGGGGTTCGCGCGCTGGATATCGGCGCATCGACGGGCGGGTTCACGGAGGTTTTGCTGGCCCGCGGCGCCGCTCATGTCACAGCCCTCGCTGTCGGCCGTGGCCAGCTCCACCCCCGGCTGCGCGCTGACGCCCGGGTGCGGGCGCTGGAGGGCGTGAACGCGCGCGCACTGCCATCTGATCTGGGGCCCATCGCGTGGATCACGGCCGACGTGTCGTTTATCTCGCTCACCAAGGCGCTGCCGCCGGCTTTGACCCACGCAGCACCCGGCGCTGTCCTGGTCGCCCTGGTCAAACCGCAGTTTGAGTTGGGCCCAGCAGCCGTCGGCAAGGGTGGGGTCGTGCGCGATGACGCGCAACGCCAGGCGGCGGTTTTGGCTGTTGCGACGTTTTTGGAACGCGCGGGCTGGGTGATCCAGGGCACGCGCGACAGCCCGATCGCGGGCAGTGACGGAAATCGGGAGGTTTTGCTGGCCGCGCTCAAAGCGCCGGGAGGATGATCGGAAGGGGCCGTGCCCCCGGGGCCCCAAAGCCCGCGCCAAGATCAGCGGCCCATGGGTCCAAGCCGCCCTCCGCGTCCGCTAGCCCCGAAGCGACGCAAGATCGAGCCGTTTGGTCACGATATCGATCCCCCCGTCGGGCGCCACCGGCCAAGCATCGCGCGGACGATCCCAGTAAAGCTCACCCCCATTCTGGGCGGGAACAGACCCGCCGCGTGGACGAGCCCAGCGGGCCCCGGCGGCGGCGGGGGCGCGCCGGCACTGTCCCAGGTGTTAAGGCCAATGTGATGGTGATACCCGCCCGCGGATAGGAACGCCGCGCCCGTGCCCAACCGGCGGACAAGCTCTAGCCCGATGACATCGCGGTAAAAGCCGATGGACCGGTCCAAGTCCGAGACGCGAAGATGAACATGCCCGATCCGAAGGCCCGGCGGCGGCGGGGTGTTTGGCATCGAAAGCTCCTGCTTTGGCTTGATCTAAGAAATAATCGACATGAAGGCGCCGGATAATGCTAGGAATAGGAAACAGTGTGTTGGCTCTTCCGGCGCGGGGGAGCGGGGCCCATAGCGTTTGGTGCGACACGTGGATCACCTCACGCTGCGGGACATCGGGGATTTCAACGCATTATGGGCTGCTCGATATCTCCCGTCTTTCACGGATCGCCGTCGCGCAGCGCCAGGGGGGCGCTACCGGCCTGGTTGGGCTTCGGTCTGCCGCGAAACTGCGGTAAGCGTCAGGGATGACGCCGCTTACCATCTCACGGCTCGGCCATCTTGGGGACGGATTGACAGCGGACGGGGTCGCGGTGCCGTTCACCCTGCCAGGCGATGTCGTCGATGCCGCGCCGCCGCATAGGCGCCATCGGGACAGTCCCCATCGGCGGCACCCGCCCTGTCCCCATTTCGGCGCTTGTGGCGGCTGCGCCTTGCAACAGGCCGACGATCCCTTCTTGGAGGGCTGGAAAGAGGCGGTGATCGCGCGGGCGCTGGCCGCGCACGGGCTTTCAGCCCCCTTTCTGCCCGCCTTCACGGCACCAGAGCGCAGCCGCCGGCGCGCAACCCTGACGGCGCGGCGCACCCGCAAGACTGTTGAGATCGGCTTTCATGCGCGCCGTTCCGATCGCCTTGTGCCCATCAAAAGCTGCGGCGTTCTGCATCCCAACCTTATGGCCGCGCTGCCGGGTTTGGAGGCGCTCGTGCGGATCGGCGGGTCGCGCAAGGGGCTGTTGCGTCTTGCGCTTTGGCACAGCGACGATGGGCTGGATGTGGCGGTCTCGGGCGGCAAGGCGCTGGACCTTCCGCTGCGCCAAGCGCTTGCGACACTTGCCGGGGCGCAGGCGTTCGCGCGGTTGAGTTGGGAGGGGGAGGTCATCGCGCTGCACCGCCCGCCGCGGGCCGAAATGGGCCGCGCCAGGGTCGTGCCGCCGCCCGGCGCCTTCTTACAGGCCGTCGCGGCGGCTGAGACGGTGATGGCCAGCGACGCAGCAGAGCATCTGGCGGGCGCCGACCCGGTGGCCGACCTTTTTGCCGGGTGCGGACCTTTTGCGCTGCGCTTGGCAGAGCGGTCGGCGGTGCACGCGGTTGAGGGGGAGGGCGCGATGCTGGCCGCGCTTGATGTCGCCTGGCGCGGGGTGCCGGGGCTGAGGACCGTGACAACGGAGGTGCGCGATCTTTTCCGGCGTCCGCTTCTGCCCGCGGATTTGTCGCGGTTTGCGGGTGTTGTCCTCGACCCGCCCCGCGCCGGGGCGGCGGCGCAAGCGGCGGCGCTGGCCCAGTCCGCCGTCCCCCGCATCGTTGCCGTCTCTTGCGCACCGGTCAGCTTTGCGCGCGATGCCGCAATCCTTGTGGCGGGCGGCTATCGTCTGACGGCCATCCGCTTAATCGACCAATTCCGCTGGTCGCCCCATGTTGAGCTTGTGGCCCGCTTTAGCCGCTAAAGCGTTTCGCGAAAAACCGGGATCCTATAACGCTGCCTGAAATCAAAGATTTCAACGCATTAAGGGATCCCTGATATCTTAGGCCGTTCACGAAACCCTTTAGGGCGGCATCTGCAATACCGCCGCGGCCTGCCTGCGGGCGGCCGTGCAGTATAGACCCAGATCGCACCGCACCAAATGGCGCCGGTGCCACGCGCACCGTTGGCCCGGGCGGTGCCCGCGCACATCGACAAACAGGGGCACGAAAAGCGCCGTGATGAACTTCGCGCCGCGGTTTCAGGTACCAGGTGCCGCCCAAAGCGGCTTTGCCCACGTCCGGGGCGGGATTGACCGACAAAGACAGCCGCCCGCCGGTCCGGACGGTGCCGGTCGCTTCCCCCCCTGCCCTGAGGGCCAAAAACTGTGCGTCTTAAGCCAACGGCCCCACGATCGGCGGCGTTTTGGTGCGAAGCCCGGCTTTTGCGCCGCGGGGGGGGGCCGCATCCAGCTAGACAGGGTCTGGGAAAAGCTGTGTCGCCAGGTCGCGAAAATCCTCGGCGACCACGGTCCAAGGCCCTTCGGCCCTTAGGTCCACGGTTTGTCCCGGTCCATGCTCGTCCCGCCGCGGCACAAAGGCCGTGGCCAGCCCGGCATCGGCAGCGGCGGCAAGATCCGCGTTGTGCGCCGCCACCATCATCACGTCGCTTTCCGCCAGGCGCAGCACAGCGGCGCAAGCGCGGTAGACCTCTGGTTTCGGCTTGTAGCTTCGCGCGATATCGGCGCCCAGAATGCAGTCCCACGGCAGACCGCCATAGCGGGCAAGGGCCGTCATCATCGCGATCGAGCCGTTCGAGCATGGCGCAATCGGAACCGACCGGCGCAGCACCGTAAGCCCCGGGACGACATCCGGCCAGGGGTCCAACCGCTCCCACGCTGTGTTGAGCGCGGCCGGATCGGGCACAGTCACCGCGAAAGACTCAGCGACGTGGTGGAGGTTTTCGAGGTGAAGCTCGTCAAGCGCCACATAGCCCCGGGCGCCCGTTCGCACCCGCTCCATCGCGGGCTGATACTGCCCCCGCCACGCCACGGCGAAGGCCAGGGGATCCACCCCCGGGACGTGCATCGCCGTGTCCCGCGCGACCGCGCGGCGCCAGTCCACGCAGGTGCCGAAGACGTCGAAGCTCAGCGCTTTGGGCGTCATGCTTGCCCTCCCTTTCCATCCAGCATCCGTTTAAGCGCCCGCGCGCTGGGGACCAAGCGTTAACGTCCGCGCCCCATGACCCCACCGGCCCCAATCCCAGCAGGTCCAAGGCTGCACTGCGCGCGGTTTCACCACCGGCGCGAAACACGGTAAGGGAGGCGGTGCGCGGCAGAAAGGTCAGGCCATGGCACGGTCCAAACAGGCGAAATCGGCGGAGGCGGTCGTCTACCGCCTGTTGGACCGGGCGGCGACGCCCCCGGGCAGCCGGCTGCGCCCGGCGGTTGTGATCGGGGATCTGCTAGCGGCCTTGCCAGGGGCTGAGCCCGAGGTCACCGGCGCCCCGGACCCGGCGGCCTGGACCGCCGCCCTCAGCCGCCCCGCGCGGGTCCTGGCGCATCGCCGCGCGGACACCGGCATGGAATATGCGCTGGGGCATCTGGTGCTCGGCCAGGGCAAATCGGCGCCCGCGCTTTTAAGCCTCGCGGCAGGCAAAGCGTCGGTCTGGGCGCGGCTTTCGGTCGCCGGCGGCGTCCTGAGCTTGGCGCGAGCGGGCAGCGGCCCGCCGCCCTCCGCACTGACCAAAAGCCTGGCCGTGACCGAGCGGGCCGTGGCGGCCGCCAGCGGCAACCGGGCGCTTTTGGAGACGCTTGGCACCCGGCAGATTTTGGTCGCGCGCAACCCGCGCGTCCATGATGGGCTGCTGGCCGCGGCGCGCTTCTTGCAAGACGAGACCCTGGGGCAGCGGTTTTCGGAGATTGCGCTCAGAAAAGGCGACGCGCTGATCCCTTATGACCGGCTCCTGGCGGCCGCCGGTCATCGCCTTCTGCCCCACCCGGTCGATGAACGGGGGCTGCGCACGCTTTTGTCCGACGCGCAGGTTTCGACCGTGGGGCGGATGCCGGGGATCCTGCAGGCGCATGCGGCGCTGCCCGCTGTTTTGCGCCATCTGGCCGCCATGGTGCCGTCCCCGGCACCGCCGGCAGAGCCTGTCCTGGTCACCTCACTCCAATTGGAAAAACGGCGTTGGGTGGAGCAGGAGGCCGCGCTTCTCCAGTTCTTTGAGGCGTTGCGCGCCCGTATGGGGCCTTTTCGGGTCCTGGTGCTTGGCCTCGCAGGGCCAGAGGATGGCCCCGTTCCCGCCAGCTTTGCGCCCCTGCAGGCCGAGGAGACAGAGATCTGCGCCCGTTGGGAAGCGGCACTTGGGCCAGGGGTCGCCGTCGAAAGCCTGTTCGGCCAGACGCTGTCGGTGAAAGCCGCGCGGCTGGCCGGGGCGCAATTTTTCGCCGCGCCGATCGGCGGCGCGTCGCTGTTGCCTGCGTATCTCGGCATTCCGGGGGTTGTCTATGGCCCAACCCGGCACCACCGGCTGGCGCCCGCGCTCTACGGTCCGACACCCTGGGTGCATGTCATCGGACCAGCGGCGGTTCGGGACCTCGGGCCGGGGGACGGGGCGCGGACAACGGCGCGCAAGGCCGCGGGCGATATGCCAAACTATGCGCTGGCGCCCGACACCTTCAGCGCAGAGGCGCTAACATGGGCGGTGGCGCAGGGCGTTTTGCCCGGGGCCGGGGCCGGGGGATAGGGCGTTTCGTGTAGCACCCAAGCAATCCAGCGCCCCCCACCGCGTTGAAATCTCTGAAGCTCTAGACTAGCACTTTTACGGAGCTAGGCTAGATTTATGAATGGTAACAATAAACTAAGCCGGTCAAAAGCGGCTCGGATATTGACCTGTTTTTGCCTCGACATTGTCGCGTCAAAGACGGCCGTCCTGGCCGATGTGAACCGCAACACCGTGAACGCACGGTTCGCCAGGTTCAGGCGCCTCATCTATGCCCATCAGATCGCAGAGATGAAGACTTTCGTCGGCGAGGTGGAAATGGATGAAAGCTTCTTCGGGCCAGCGCGACGGCGCGGCCAGACGGGGCGGCTCAAGTCTGGGCGCGGCACGCAAAAGCAGGCTGTCTTTGGTCTTTATGAACGCGGTGGGCGGGTCTACACCGAGATCGTTCCAGAGTGTTCAAAGAAGAGCTTACACCCTGTTATTCTTGGACATATCGACCCCGAGAGCATCATCTACTCCGATGATTGGCGGGGCTATGACGGCCTCGTTCACGTCGGCTATGACCGTCATGTCCGAATCAATAAAAACAAGAACGGCTTTGCGCGGGGGCGCACCCACATCAACGGGATCGAGGCGTTCTGGAGTTTCACCAAACGCAGGCTGGCGAAGTTCAACGGCGTCCGCGCCACCTTCGCGCTGCACCTCAAGGAATGTGAATGGCGCTACAAAAAGAACCACACACAGCTTGAACAGGAACTGAAACGGCTCAT